>NZ_JAHCZE010000084.1:0-4713 GCF_018501205.1 Campylobacter sp. 2018MI01
TTAATGCTAAAGAATTAGCTAAATACCCATAAATTAATTCAGCAAACATTACTACAAAAGTTACTATAAAGCTTAATAACAATGCTTTTTTATTCTTAGTAAAATCATAAGAATGAGTATGAGAATGATTGTGGTGTTCGTGTGAGTGATTGGAATTATGGTGTGAATGATTATGGTGTGAGTGATTACAAGAATGATTGTTTGAATGTTGTTTTATTGGTTTATGAATTAAGTCTTGATAGGTGCAAGTCATTGTTTTTCCTTTAAATTTAGTTTAAACAAATAAATAACAAATGTAACATTTATTTCTTAATTTAAAATAAACTTAAAAAATATATTTGAATTAAAATTAAAATATTTTATAATTTTAGGAGCTAAAAAGCTCCTATTTTTAGCCGTTGAATTTGGTATTGTAATCAAGATAAACAACATGAGTTGCAAGGTATTCATAAAGTCCGTGCTTACCATCAGCTCCACCTATGCCACTCTTTCTAAATCCTGCGTGAAAGCCTTGCATAGCTTCAAAATTCTCACGATTTATATAAGTTTCGCCAAACTTAATCTCACGGCAAGCTCTCATAGCTGTGTTTAGATTTTCTGTATAAATACTACTTGTAAGTCCATATTCACAATCATTTGCCATATCAATTGCTTCATCTAGTGTATCAAAACTTGTAACTGGTAAAATCGGCGCAAAGATTTCTTTTTGCATAATATCGCTTTTATGGTCTGCATTGCTAAGTAGTGTAGCTGGGTAGAAATATCCACTAGTATCAGTAATCTTACCACCAACTTCTAATTTTGCACCTTGCTCAAGTGCGCGTTTTAACATTGCATCAGCATTTTTAACCCCTGCTTCATTTACAAGTGGCCCCATATCAAAATTACCTTTTGCAGTATTTCCGAATGTAATTTTGCTAAACTCATCAGCCATTTTGTTAATAAACTCATCATATCTTGATTTATGCACATAAACACGCTCAGCACAATTGCAAACTTGCCCGTTATTGCAAATCCTACTTGCTTTAATTGCAGGAATTACTAAATCCATATTTGCATCTTTGCATACGATTGCAGGTGCTTTTCCACCAAGCTCAAGATTTACTTTTATAACATTTTTTGCAGCTGCTTGCATAACTCTAACTCCAGCTTCAACGCTACCTGTTACACTTACCATTCCAATTAGTGGGTTTGAGCTTAGCTCATCTCCAACCTCACTTCCTTTTCCGCTAACAAGTGAGAAAACTCCTTTAGGAACTCCAGCTTCATGAGCTAATTTTGCAAATTCAAATGCGTTGTTTGGAGTTTCGCTACTTGGCTTAATTACTATTGTATTTCCTGTTACAAACGCAGGTGCAAGTTTTCTAACTATTAAGAAAAACGGGAAATTCCAAGGTAAAATTCCTGTCGTAACACCAATTGCAGTTCTAAATAAAAAGATATTTTCATTTGCTCTATCGCTTTGAATAATTTCTCCTTCATAAGTTCTTGCAAATCCTGCCATATAATCTAAATAATCAGCCGCAAAATCAATCTCAACTTCAGCTAAACCTCTAACCTTGCCTTGCTCTTCTTGTAAAATATCAGCTAGTTTTACTCTATCTCTACGAATTAATTGTGCGATTTTTTTAAGGTAATTTGCACGCTCAATAGCTGGAAGTGCTTCCCAGTTTTTACCCGCTCTTTTTGCAGCTTCAAGCGCTCTTTTAGCATCATCTCTTGTGCCTAGTGGATATTCACTAACTTGCTCTTTTGTAGCAGGATTATAAACAGGTGCCATTTCTCTTTTTTCAGTAACAAACTCACCATCAATATACATTTGATAACTCTTCATAACTTCTCCTTTTTTAAATGATTTTGAAATATCTTATCAAGGAATATTAATTATTTTTGTATATTCAAAAAAAATTATAATTTTTTTACGAGAATGTGAAAAAAAGTAACACTTTAGTATTTTTAAAAAAGAATTTGAAATAAGCATTTCAAATTCTATAAAGGTTATTTTCTATAACCCATTGTAAATATTTCATTTGAGCTATCGTCTAAAAGATTTAAATACCTTTCGTAATGCTTTAAAATATCTACTATTATTTCTTTTTCATTTAAATATTTTATATCATAACCTAGTCTATCATCGCCAAAAAATGTTATAGGTCTATATTCAAATTCCTTTGATAAATTAGGCAAATTCTCATCGTCTAATAAGGTTTTATTTACTTCGTGTTTTTCTATTTTTACCCCGTAAATAAAATCTTTTGATAAGTCTTTTTTAATCACTAAACTAATTTTATTTTTTTCTTCTTTTATTAGTGCTTTTAATCCACGCTCGCTTAATTTATCGCAAATCTTTTGCATAGCAGGTTTTACAAGCTCGTTTAAAAACTCTTGCATATCTTTTATTTGAGATTGTTTTAAAATTAAATCAAGCCTTTGTTCCCAAAAATCTCCACTCCAATAAACACTAGCCTTACTAACTCTTGTATTAAAATATCTACTATCAACTATTAAGCCTTTAAGTAGTGATGCACACATAATTACAAGCATTAAAGCAAACGGAAGTGCAACTATCATAGTAACGCTTAAAATAGTATCAAGCCCACCAGAATATGATAAAGATATTGCAATAGCAATTAAACTAATGCCCCATAAAATACTTTGCCATTTATAAGGTTTTTCTTTGCCACCACTTGCTAAAGAATTTAAAACAAATATTCCACTATCAGCAGAAGTGATAAAAAATAAAACTAAAACTACTAGAGCTAAAATAGTGCTAATTTGTGAAAATGGTAAAAGATTTAAAAACTCAAATAATAATTTTTCAGAACTTTGAGAAAAATTACTTAAAATTTCATTATATTTTAAAGCAGAATTTCCAAATACACTAAACCATAAAACATTAAAAGAAGTAGGAACAATCAAAACTCCAAATATAAATTCTCTAATAGTTCTACCACGAGAAATCTTTGCTATAAAAAAGCCAACAAAAGGCGCCCAACTAAGCCACCAAGCCCAATAAAAAATAGTCCAAGAATTAAACCAACTAATATAATCTTTATTATATGTATAGGTTTTAAAACTAAGCTCAACTATATTTGAAAAATATAGCCCTAAATTAGAACTAAAATCAGATAATAGCTCAACCAAATCACCACTAACTAATACAAAAATCATTAGTAAAAACGCTAAAAGCAAATTAATCTCGCTTAATATTTTAAGCCCTTTATTAACTCCACTAATAGCTGAAATAGTAGATAAACTAACAACTATTAATATAATAATTGCTTGTTCGCTAAATGAAATATCACTAAGCCAAGCAATATTAACAAGTCCTGCATTTAAAGAACTTGCAGAATATCCAAGTGTTGTGCTAATTCCAAAAACGGTTACAATTAATGCCAAAATATCAATAACATTGCCCCAAAATCCGTAAATTTTATCTTTTAAAAAAGGATAAAAAGCACTTCTTAAAGTTAAAGGCATTTTATAACGAAAACCAAAATAAGCCATAGCTAAAGCACAAACCCCATAAATAGCCCAAGGATGAATTCCCCAGTGAAATAGAGTATGAATTAAAGCTTCTTTATCATCTATATTTAATGATTTTTTATGAATTATAGGCTCAGCCACACCAAAATACATAAGCCCAACGCCCATTCCAGTAGCAAACAACATAGAAAGCCAAGAAAAAAAGCTAAAACTAGGCTCATCATCATCTTTACCTAATTTTATATCTCCAAATTTAGATAAAGCTAATAAGACCATAAATCCTACAAAAAAACTAACACTAAGTATAAAAAACCAAGAAAAATTAGTAAAAACTGAAGTTTTAATATTATTCAAAATACTACTTGTAAATTCTGGTAAAAATATACTTAGTAAAACTAAAATTACAATAAATACTATGCTTGGAACAAACACAGCGGGTAAAAAACTCGTTTTTATCTTCATATTTTCTCCTTGCGTTTTCAGTCTAACAAGGCTTAGTTAATGAGATTTGCAAGATTTAGATGATAATTACATAATTTGTCTATATAAAAGAAAAATTAGCCATTAACCTAAAAAATTTTTTATATCAATTTCTTCAAAAAAATTTATATAGTTTTTAATAAATTTTTTATAAATATATATGTAATAATCATAAAAGATAATAATAAAAAATAAAAATTATAATATGCAAAAACACTTAAAAAATCTAAAATTAAAATATTATAAGATTTTAAAAAAGATTGATATATCAGCATACTTAGAATTAAAATAGCTAATATAAATAACTTAATAAGTAAAGATTTTTACTTGTATTAGTGTTTATATTAGTATTAAGATTTGCAAAATCATTATAAATAAAAACAACAATAAAAATACAAAATTAAACCCTAAAAATAAAACTTCACTTTTTAATAAATAATAATTTATAAAAGGATAAGATAAAATCAATAAAATATTTTTATATACTTTCTTAATCCTATAAACCAAGCTAATGCCTAGAATATAAAGAAAAATAAATACAAAAGATATATTTAAAATTTGAAAAACATATTCAAATAATATATAAAAAAACAAAAAATATACCTAGTAAAGCTAAGAATTTAAAATAAAGTTTTTTAGATAAATCTATATGAAATTCAATAAAAATATATTTAGCAAAATCTCTTTAATTTCTTTCATTTTTCCTACCTTAATCATATTTTTAAATCATATCTAAAACCTATTAAT
>NZ_JAHCZE010000085.1:0-4550 GCF_018501205.1 Campylobacter sp. 2018MI01
ATTCTTTAAACAAATCAAATAATTCTGATAATATTATCTTAGGTAAAGAGCAATTTAGAACATTTATTTATAACGCTATGAATAATAATGATTTTTGTTTTGCTAGCCAAGAAGTTTTAGATACTGATAATAATGTATATCATAAAGAATTGTATTTGAGATTAAAATATAAAAATGAATTAAAAAATGCTTCTTATTTTATGCCTATTGTAAATGAGCTTAATTTATCAAAAGAATTAGATATTTATGTATTAAGTAAGGCTTTAAGTGAAGAATTTAAATCAGGAATTTCTGTAAATATTTCAAATGATTTAATAAAAGCAGAAAATTATCAAAAATTAGAAAAAATATTCAAAACTAGAAAAAATGAAAAAGTTTATTTAGAACTTGCTATGAGTAAGGAATTAAATATTAGAAATCTTATTGAGTTTTCAAGATTTGCTAAGACTTATGATATAGCTTTAGGGCTTGACCATTTTACTTTAAATAAAGAAAACTTAAGTATTTTAAATGAATTAAATATTTCTTATATTAAAGTTCAGGCAAGAACATTGCTTGATTTATTAGAAGATGTTAATGCTAGTGGGGCTAAAAATGCTTTAGAAATTATCTTAAATTCAAAAGGAATAAAAATAATTGCAATAGGTATAGAAGATGAAGAAACTTACAACAAAATAAAAGAATTAAATATTAATTTAGTTCAAGGAAATTACACAAGTAAAGTTAAGGAAGAAATATGATAAATACAAAAACAGATGAATTGCTAGATTGTCTAGTTATTCTTACTAAGCTTTATAACAATCCTTATAGTGCTGAAGCACTTACGGCTGGGTTGCCTTATGATAAAAATTTAGGTGGTATAGAGCTATTTTCAAAAAATAATAAAAAATCTCTTTTTAGTAGAGCGGCAAAAAGAGCTGGTTTTGCTAGCACATTAGTGAAAAAAGATTTAAAAGATATTCCTAATTTAGTATTGCCTTGTATTTTAATGCTAAAAGACCAAAAAGCATGTATTTTACAAAGTTTTCAAGATAATGATAAATTAAGTATTATTTTTCCAGGATTTGATGGTGCAGCTACATTAGTTAGCAAAGCAGAAATTGAAGAAGAATATTTAGGTTATGCTTTTTATTTAAAAAGAGAATTTGTTATTAAAAATGAAATAAATAATCTTAAAAATAACCCTAATGAGCATTGGTTTTGGGATACGCTTAAAAAATCAAAATCAATTTATGTAGATGTTTTACTAGCTTCATTTATCATAAACTTATTTGTTTTAGCAGGTCCGCTTTTTACAATGAATGTTTATGATAGGGTTGTGCCTAATAATGCAATTGAGACTTTATGGGTTTTAGCTTTAGGAGTATTTGTTGTTTATACAATTGATATGATTATTAAATTAGTTAGAGCTTATTTTTTAGAAACAGCTTCAAAAAAGAGCGATATTATTATGAGCTCATTAATTTATGAAAGAGTGTTGGATATTAAATTGAGTTCTAGACCTGCTAGTGTTGGTTCTTTTGCACAAAATCTAAAAGAATTTGATACGCTTAAAAGTTTTTTTGCAAATGCTAGTATTGCTGCTATTGTGGATTTGCCATTTTGTATAATATTTTTAGCAACAATTTATTTTCTAGCAGGACATTTAGTAGTAGTTCCTGTTATTGTTATGATACTTATTTTAATTTATACATTTAGTATTAGAAAACCTTTACAGACTTCAATAGAAAGCACATATCAAGCAAGTGCATTTAAAAATGGTGTTTTAATTGAGAGTTTAAATACACTTGAGACAATTAAGACTTTAGGTGCAGCATCTTCTTCTCAATGGATATACGAAGAAGCAACAGGAGAAATTGCTAATAAAAGTATAAAAAATAAATTATTATCTAGTTCTATTCCTATGGTTACAGGGTTTTTAGTTCAATTTAACACTATTGCTATTGTTGTATTGGGTGTTTATATGATTAAGGATATGGAGCTTAGTATGGGTGGTCTTGTTGCTAGTGTGATTTTAAGTTCTCGTGCAATATCTCCTATGGGTCAGGTAGCTTCTCTTATATCAAATTACGAGCAGACTAAAACAGCTTATAAGAGCCTTAATGATATTATGAATATGCCAGTAGAGCGTGAAAATGGCAAAAAATTCGTAAGAAGAAATAATTTCTTAGGTGGTATTGAGTTTAAAAATGTTTCATTTGCTTATCCAGAAGCTAAAAAAGAATCTTTAAGTGATGTTAGCTTTAAGATTAATGCTGGAGAAAAAGTTGCAATTATTGGTAAAAATGGTAGTGGAAAAACAACTATAGAAAAATTAATTATGGGACTTTATGAGCCAAGTAAAGGTAGTATTCATGTAGATGGTATTGATATTGAGCAAATTGACCCAGTGGATTTAAGAGAGCATATTGGCTATGTTTCTCAAGATATTATGCTATTTAAAGGCACTTTAAGAGAAAATATAGTTTATAAAGCACCTTATGCAAGTGATGAAGAAATTATAAAAGCTGCAAATATTTCTTGCGTTAGTGAATTTGTAAATTCTCACCCACTTGGATTTGATATGCCTGTTTATGAGCGTGGAGAAGGTATAAGTGGGGGTCAAAGACAAGCTATTGCAATATCAAGAGCGTTTATAACAAATACACCTATTATGCTACTAGATGAGCCAACAAATCAAATAGATACTCAAACAGAAGCAAAAGTTATAAATAATTTAAAAGAAGCTTGCAAAGATAAAACATTAATAGTAATTACTCATAAACAATCACTTCTTAGTCTAGTTGATAGAATAATTGTAATTGATAATGCTAAGGTAGTTTTAGATGGAAGTAAAGAAGAAGTTTTAGCAAAGTTAGGAGCTAGTAAATGAAAAACTATACAAAAGATGATTTAGATTTTATGAATAGCTTATCACAAGCTGTATTATCAAAAAGCTCTCAAAAAACAAAAACTATGCTTTATATAATTATTACTTGTGTAATTGGTTTGATTGCTTGGATGAGTGTAGCAGAGATTGATGAGATTACAAGGGGGCAGGGCAAGGTAGTGCCTAGTGGTCAAAATCAAGTAGTTCAAAACCTAGAAGGTGGTATAGTTCAAGAATTATTAGTAAGAGAAGGCGATGTTGTAAAAAAAGGTCAAGTATTACTTAAGATTGATAATAAAAGTTTTGAGAGTTCTTTAGGCGAGAGTGAAGTAAAAATTAGTGAGCTTTTGGCTAAAAAAATTAGGCTTTTTGCTCAAGCAAATAGTAAAGAATTTGATATTAGTATTTTAAGCGAAGATGAAGTAAATAAAATTTTCCCACAGACTTTAAAAAACGAACAAAGTTTATATGAGAGTAATATAGAGCAATTAAAAGAAAAAATTTCTCAAAAAGAAAGCGAAATAAAGGAACTAAAATCAAAAATCAACCATCTAAGCACGAGTTATAATTTAGTATCTAAACAAAATGATTTGACTTATAGTCTTTATAAAAAAGGTAGTGTAAGTGAAGTTGAATATTTACAAATTAGCAGACAATTAAATGATATTAGGGGAGAATTATCTCAAGCAAGATTATCGCTACCTAAATTAGAAGCTACATTAAATGAAATAAGATTAGGTTTTATTAATGATTCTAAAAAAGAACTAAATGAAACAAATGCTGAAATTGCTAGAATTAATAAAAGTCAAATAGGTCTTGATGATAGGGTTGATAGAACCTTAGTAAAAAGCCCTGTAAATGGTATAGTTTCAAAGCTTAATGTTCATACTGTTTCAGGAGTAATCAAGCCAGGTGAAAATATAGCTGAAATAGTTCCACTTGATGATAGATTGATTGCTGAAGTTAAGGTTAAACCTGCTGATGTGGCATTTTTAAGAGAAGGTTTAAGAGCTATTATTAAGGTAAGTGCTTATGATTTTAGTATTTATGGTGGACTTGAAGGACAAGTTATGCAAATTAGTGCCGATACAGAAACCAATGATAAAGGAGAGAGTTTTTATTTAGTAAAAATCGTAACAGAAAAAAATCATCTAGGAACAGATGAGCACCCACTAAATATCAAAGTGGGTATGATAGTAAATGCTGATATTGTTACTGGTAAAAAGACTATATTAGATTATTTATTAAAACCAATATTTAAAACCAAACAAAATGCTTTAAGGGAAAGATAATGCAAATAATTATAAATGTAGAAGATAAAGAGCTAAGAACTTATTTAGAAGAAATATTGAATGATTTTAATGTATATTCAACAAATTATTTAGATGTAATAATAGCTAAATACAAAGATGCTAATGTTATAATTTGCGATAATATTGATAGTATAAAAGAATTATCAAAATATAATTTTAAATGCCTAGCTATATCAAAAAATCCAAATTTTATAGAATCTCAAGCGTTTTTAAATGGCAATGCTAAAGGTTATGCAAATGCAAGAATGCAAAAAATTCACTTTATAGATGCAATTAATTGTATTAGTAATGGTGGTATATGGTTATTACCTGATATTATTAATAATATGATAAGCCTTATTAATCAAAGCTATAAACAAGATAATAAT
>NZ_JAHCZE010000086.1:0-4307 GCF_018501205.1 Campylobacter sp. 2018MI01
AGATAAAGATACTTTAAAAGATTTAAAAAGCTTTTTTAATAAAAATGATTTTTTAGAAGAAAATGGAAAAACTATTTTAAAAGGCGACGCTGCTAATTATGTAGCAGGTTGGTTTAGTGAGATTGCTTTTGATTTAAAATATCTTGAAAGTGATAGCGATAATAATGGGGTGCTAAATAGTGATGAATTAATGAATACTTTAATTGATGTTTGTTATTTTGATGAGAATAAAGATGGGGTTTATGTCTTAAGCGAGATTGTTAAAAAAGACAAAATATTAGAAGAAGATATTAATGAATTTGGCGAAAAAAATATAAACACTATTTCAAAAATGATTAATAATAGAATATTTTTTGATAAAGATAAAGATGGAGAAATTTTAGTAAAAGAGCAATATATTGAAGATGAAAGCGAGTATTTTAAAAACTTAAATCAAGCAAAAGAAGAATTAAAAAATAAAAAAGAAAAAATAGAAGCCAATCCAAAGCTAAAAGAATACGCTATTAATGAAGAAAATAATCACATAAGAAAACTAAAGCAAGATATAAAATTATTTAAAAACTCAAATTCTTTAAAAATAAATGAAGATAAAGAAAAAGAATTAAAAGACAAAAATAATTTAGAAGAATTTTGCGAGTTTAGCATAAAGCTAATTGATGAGCTAAAAGCTTATAAATTACTAGATTTAAAAGCTTAGAAATGTCTTTAAAATGCTAAAAACAATACTTTATATAATGATTTTTTTAATATTTTTTATTATTGGTTTTTTAGTTTTTTTAAGTTACGGCAAAGCTGATAGTAATATCATAAATATTGTTAGCTTATCAATTGATAAAATAGAAAAAATTCTTATTAAAAATAATTATTGTAATTCTAAAGAAGATTGTATTAGTAGAACTTATATTTTATACGATTCGTCTTTTAATAATATTTATTTAAATATTTATAACAATGTAGATAGAACTACAAGCAATGAAATTTGTAATATGATGAAAAATATAAAAACACAAAATAAGCATATAGATTTTTATCTTGAGTTTTTTGAGTATTCTAAAGATGAGTATTATCAAGGATATAACAACAATAATCAAGCAATAAAACAAAAAGCATTTTATAAGTGTAAATATTAATAAGATTTAAAAGGAAAGGACTTTTTAAGCCATTTCCTTGATAATTTTAGAATTATTTATTTAAAAAAGTTTTTAAACTATTATATCTTTCACAACCCACATTAGATTGAGCATCACAAGCTTTTTTGTAATAACTTAAAGCTTTTTGTGGATTTGTTTCTAAACCATAATTTTTACCATCCTTTAAAACCAATCCATCTCCTGCTACAACGCAAAATTTGTTATGAGATGATTCGTTTTTTACTATTATATTTGGTAATTCGCATAATTTACTTATAGCTTTTTGAGCATCAATATAGGCTTCTTTAATATCAATTAATTGTTCTTTCACTAATTTTACATTAGCAATAGCTGTCATTAAACAACCACTAAAATTATCTTTAGCACATAAATCTTTTGAGTATTGATAACAGGCTTTCAAATCTTCTTTGCAGTATTCATCAAGCTCAAAAGCACAATTTGATTGGTCTTGATTTTTACAAGCTTTATCAATATTACTAATATCAACAGCAAATAAGCCTGAAATTAAAGCTAAACTTAATAATATCTTTTTCATAAACTCTCCTTAAAAATAATTTGAATTATATTGATTTATGAATTAATTTCTAATTAAATAATTACTATTGAATGAATTAAAATATTAAATATTTAAAGCTACTTAATACTTATTATTTGTTTATTTAAATAAGGAACACATTTTGCTCTTGTTTAATTATTATAAATTAAAGGAGAGCAAATGTTAATAAATGATAGGATTGTTCTTAGTTCTTTCACTAAGACAAATAATTTAAAAGATAATAAAAACACTTCATTTGAAGAAGCCTTACAAGCTCAAAGTAAAGCAGCAAGCAATATAAATGATGAATTAATTAATAAGTGTATATCAAATTCTAAAGATGATTTTGCTTGGATGCACTATGGAAATTGTTTATTTTTTCCCACAGAATGGCATACTCCTAGAAAAGATAAAGAGACTTCAGATGATTATATGGCAAGATTACCTAAAGAAGATGTAGGGGTAATGATGTTTTTAGAAGCTTGTGGGATAGTTGAGACTAAAAAACTAGAATCAGTTAAAAATAATTTAGATTATGAAGGTTTAAAAGTAGCAGAAGAAATCATAGAGAACTATCAAATCACACCTGATTTGGAGTTAAAAATAATTGAATTTGCTAAAAAATCATCAAAAGAATTTATGAATAAATTTGATTTACCATCAGGTAGCGTAGGGCTTGACCACCCTAAATTACAAGCTATTTTTAAAAAACATGGAATTTCAATGGATGAATTTGTAGATAAAGAAAAATTAATGCAACAAAGCTTTAAATTTGATTTTGATAAAGAAAAAGATAAATTATTAGATGAATTAATGAAAATTAGTGATAACTCTAAGGCAAGATTAGGAATTAGCTAATTCCTAAATTAAAGGAGAGCAAATGTTAATAAATGATAGGATAGTTCTTAGTTCTTTTACTAAGACAAATAACTTAAATGATAATAAAAAAGCTTCATTTGAAGAAGCCTTACAAGCTCAAAGTAAAGCAGCAAGCAATATAAATGATGAATTAATTAATAAGTGTATATCAAATGCTGAAGATGATTTTGCTTGGTCTATGTTTGGTTTTTGTACTTACTTTCCAACCGAATGGCATACTCCTAGAAAAGATAAAGAATTAGATAGTGAGTATTTAAATAGAATTCCTAAAGAAGATTTAGGGGTAATGATGTTCCTAGAAGCTTGTGGAGAAATTGAAACTAGGAAATTAGATCCAATTAAAAATGATTTAGACGAACAATTTTTTAAAAGAGCAGAAGAAGTATTAGAAAACTATCAAATCACACCTGATTTAGAATTAAAAATAATTGAATTTGCTAAAAAATCATCAAAAGAATTTATGCAAAAATATGATGCACCTGCAGGAAATATTGGACTAAATCACCCTAAATTACAAGCTATTTTTAACAAACATGGAATTTCAATGGATGAATTTGTAGATAAAGAAAAGCTAATGCAACAAAGCTTTAAATTTGATTTTGATAAAGAAAAAGATAAATTATTAGATGAATTAATGAAAATTAGTGATAACTCTAAGGCAAGATTAGGAATTAGCTAATTCCTAATTAGCTTTATTTGTTTAGGCTTAATGCTTATTAAGTTTATTTGTTGATTTAAAAATATTCTCAAATTTTTTAATGTAAGCTAATTGATTATGTTAAATCTAAAATATTTTTTTAATAATTATAGATACTTAAACAAATCATATAAATTTTTACAATATTAAGTATTTTTTAAGAATGGGGGGGGGTATTATTTTCTTTTTTTATCAAAAAAGGAGAATGAATGAAGAAATTATTGTTTTCAACACTTTGTTTAGGTGCTTTAGGTGTAGCTGCTAATGCGGGAACTTATTCTGGTATTAATTTTGGCTTTTTATCTACTTCAAAAACAATGTTTATTATCAATAATAAAGAATATTTAGGCAATAATAATTGGGATATTAATGGCTATATTAGAACTTATAAAGAGCACGAAAGAGATTCTGAATTTGTTTGGAGTTTTGAGGCTAATTATTTTTGGAATAATTATAAAGATAGATTTGATGACTTAATTCCAATTATAAGAAATAATCAATTTGATTTTAGTGTTTTGATTGGTTATGGAATGTATGTTAATGATGAATATGAAGATGAGCTTAGTTTGAACTTAATGGGTGGTCTTGCGTATCATAATATGGGTATTAGAGGCGGTGCTATTTATGATATTAAGGGATTAAAATTTGGTTTAAGTGCTTTATCAAAACCATTTGATACAAAAAAATATATGGTAACTCTTGATGCTTATTATAATTTTTATTTAAGTAATAATTATTTTAGAGATGTTCAAAATGAATTTGGTGTGAAAAAGAATAGAAATGCTTATGATATATCTTTAGGTATGTTGTTTAATACTACACCATCTCGTTATAGCCCTTATGTTAGCACTAAAGTGGGTGTTAAAGATAATTTATTTTCACAAAAGAATAATAACCTTTATATAAATCTTGGTTTAGGTTTTCATTTTTAATTTAACTAATAATTTATAAATTTCGTGCTTTTTGGCACGGAATTTAAATCTAAAATTCGTTTTTAAATTCCTTTATTATTCGCTTTAATTTTAAAGGAATTTCAAATATGAAT
>NZ_JAHCZE010000087.1:0-4005 GCF_018501205.1 Campylobacter sp. 2018MI01
ACAAAATAAATTCATTAAACAAAAATTTTATTCTAAAACTTTGTTATAAATATAAATATAAAATATTTTATAAATTTTATTGAAGGAGAAAATATGAAAAAGATATTAATTTCTTTATTTTGTATAGGTGCATTAAATGCTAGTTCAATCAGTGAAATTGAAAAATTAAAACAAGAAAATGAAATTCTAAAACAAAGAATTGATGCTTTAGAAAATAAATTCTATGACCCGTTTGATGATTTTTTTAAAAGTTTTGATGCAATCAATAAACAACATATAAAAGCTTTAAATGAAATCAAAAAATCAATGGAAGATGATTTTAAAAACTACAAATCAAATTCTAATTACTCAAGTTATTTTCAAATCAACAATATCATATCTTATATGAAACAAACTTCACAAAATATAGATAATAAAACTAATTCAAAAATAGAAATAAAAACATATAACGAAAACACAAAAAAGGAATATTTATTAAAAGATATTATAAAAGATTTTGATACTTTTAAGGTGTATTTTAATTCAAAAAATCTTGATAAAAATATAGAATTAGATAAATTCTACATTAGTAGTAATGGTTTTGTATTCTTATCAAAGGATTTAAAAAATCAAATTATTATTAATTTTGAAGATATGAAAATTTATTTAAAAGATGAATTTTTAAAAGAACTTTCTTTATAAATTCATAAACCCTATTTTATAAATAGGGTTAAACTTTAAAAATATATTAAAATATAAATTTAATTACCGATATATTAGTATAATCAGTAACTAAATATAAAGGTAAATTATGAAGCAATCACTTCTATTAGAATTAATCTATCCACTTCCTGCGGCAACACTTGGTTTTGAACTTTTAGTATTTTTAGGTTCAATATATTTTAAAAAACTAAATATCACTTTTATAACATTGTTATTTTTAGCTAGTAGGATATTATTTATTTTTATGGATTTTCAACAAGCCCACGCATATATTTCACTATTTTCACCGATTGTATTTGCAATATTATTAACGCTTAAAAAAGATTATCTTTCTACAAAGAGATTAATTCCTGCTTATTTAGTAGTATTGTTTTATATCTTAATTGGTATATTTATTAAAGATTACCAGTTTATATCGTATTTACATAATTTAAACTTTATAAATCTTACTTATGTTTATTCAGATTTTTCTTTTTGCTTATTTTTAGTTTTAATGATTTATGTTGTAATTCTTAGAAAAATTAAAAATTTTGAATGTTTCTTGCAAGGTGCATATATTGCAGCCTATTTTCAATTTATATTCTACAATAGCCTTCAATTTTATAATTTAAGTTATTTTGAATTAGGCTCATTTATATTCTTAGCTGCTATTGGTTATCAAGGATATAAACTAGCGTTTTATGATTCACTAACTAATGTTTATAACAGAAGAGCTTATGACACTACTGAAGTAAAAAATAAAGATGTAATTGCTGTAGTTGATATAGATTTTTTTAAAAAGATTAATGATACTTACGGGCATGATGTAGGAGATATTATTTTAAGAAGTCTTGCAAGTATTTTGAAACAATATTCAAAAGCTTATCGTTATGGGGGAGAAGAATTTGTTTTAATTTTTAAAGAATATGATTTTTATAAGTGTGTTAGCTTACTTGAAAACCTTAGAAACGAAGTACAAAATCATACTTTTAAGGCTAAAAATCACGAAATAAAACTAACTATTAGTATAGGTGTTAGTTTGGTTACAAACTCTAAATTTGGAGCGTTTGAAACTGCTGATAATAGACTTTATAAAGCTAAACAAACAGGAAGAAATAAAACTATATTTGAATAACCAAAGTCATATTAAATTCTTTGATAAATTTATTATTTATACTAAGTTTGTGAGTATATTTATTTTTATAAAATTACTTAAAAGCTAATAATATTTGAAAACCTTATTTTAAATCCTATAAATTAGAATTTAAAATAAGAAAATTCAATGTTTAAAACTCAAATCTAATACTTGCATTAATATTATAATCAATATTTAAATTCCCACTAAAAGTCTTTTCAGCTTCTATATTTAATCCTAATTTTTTACTAATATTTTTATTAAGTCCTATACTTGCAAAACCTCTTTTATCTTTCTTTGCTCCACTAAAAGCAAAAGAGCTAATCCCATCACTAACTAAAAAATCAGGATTATTAGTTAAATCAAATATTCCACCAATTCCAGCTCTTAATGTTGTATTATTAATATCTACTCCAGTATAAACTGCTGCTTTTGATACCATTAAAACTTTTGAAGAAGATGTAATATTGACATTTGATACTTGAGATAAATTGCCAAATTGAATTACTTTTTCACCTTTAATATCAGTCTTCGGGATATAATTTGCAATCAATTCTAAACTAGGCTCTAAATAAAATTCATCACCAAATCTATAACCTAATTCAGCACTTGCTATTATACCTGTTCCTTTACTAGTAGAATTTCCTAAAAATGTATCGTTTCTAAACTCGCTTTTATAATGATTTGTTTTAAGAGTAGCATCTAAGAAAAATCCATTATTATAAACATTACTAACATACACTCCAAAACCATAATTATTAATTTTTGAATTAGTAGTATTATCAGTGGTTGTTTTACCGATATTTAGCATAATTCCTGCATAAGTATCAAAATCATTATTATTTATAATTTTGTCAGCACCTAATTGTATTTCATTGGCTTTTATAGAAGTATTTTTGATACTACCTTTATTTATATATCCACGAATCCAAATTCCTGCATTGTTATTAGCAAAACTTCTTAATTCTCCTAAACGCTTATTAAGATTATTATATTCAAACACTTGAGAAAAATAAAATTGCGAAGTCATTAATTTAGCTGATTCTAAAGCTTTTTCATTTTTACCTGTTACCATTAATTTGATAGCTTCTTTTTGTTCTTCTAATGCTATTTCAAATTTTTCTTCATCAGTCTTAGGCTCACTTGGTTTAATAGGATTTGCAGGTTTTAAATCTATCCAAGGAATGCTTGGTTTGATTTCAGGTTTTGCTTCTTCGTTATGATTAGGTTTAATATTTTCATTAGGATTTATAGGAGTTTCTGGTGTAACTTCTGGCTTAATATCAGGTTTTATTTCTGGCTCACTTGGTTTAGTATCTTCAATATTTGGTGGGGTTGTTGGCTTAATAGGATTTGCAGGTTTTAAATCTATCCAAGGAATGCTTTTATTATCAAAATCTTTTATCATTGTGCCTTTATTTTCTAGACTTTTATCTGTATTTTGATTAATTAACTCTTTTGCTTCATTACTTGCTAATAAATTATCATTAAAATCTACTAAATCTTTTATTTTATCACTATTAGTCACTATTTCATTTATTTTATTTATATCTAATTTAGAATTATTTTTATAAGTTAAATCATTAAAACTTTGCTTATTATCCTTAGCTAAAACATATACTTGATAATCTCCTACCTTTTCACTCTTTAAATAAGAATTCGCTAAAGCATATTCGCTAATTCCTGAATAGAATTTAAGATTTGTAGCAAAATCATTATTAGCACCCTTTAAAATAGCTAAAGGTAAATTAACACTTAAATTATTTGCTACTAAATTCCCTTTAGTATCTTTGCTAACTACTCCAATAATTCCAAAATTATTATTAGCCCCACTTGTGCTAATTTTAGAAATTATTGCTCCATTATAAGTAGTATTTGTGCCACCTAAGAAGAATGTAGAATTATTTGCAATTAGTTCATTTGTACTAAATGCTCCTAAACTTGTAGAATTATTTAAGCTTATTTTATTTGCTGATATTTTATTTCCTGCTAAATCTTTAAAACTACCTACTAAAGAACTCCTAGTTAAATCAATATTAATAGAATTATTACTTTTAATATCAAAATTAAGAGCTGAATTTGTAGCCTTTTAAACCCCCCCCCCCCCATTAATTCTAAATATCCTTTAGTATTTATATCTTTACCTACTTTTGTATTAGTTAAATTAAAATTTTTAGCACTATATTTAG
>NZ_JAHCZE010000088.1:0-3986 GCF_018501205.1 Campylobacter sp. 2018MI01
TTTAAAGATAATAAATACCATCCTAAGAGTAAAGAAGAATTGCAAGTATTGATTAAGTATGAAGATATAGCACTAGATACTATAAATACAAGTGCTATTACTGATATGAGTGAATTATTTCAAGATATTAATAGAAAAGACTTTAGTGGTATAAATACTTGGGATACAAGCAATGTAACTGATACGAGTTCTATGTTTTGTGGTTGTAAAAAATTCAATCAGCCTTTAGATTTTGATACAAGCAATGTAACTGATATGAGTTATATGTTTGATAGTTGTTTTAATTTCAATCAGCCTTTAAGCTTTGATACAAGAAATGTAACTAATATGCATGGTATGTTTTTGAATTGCAAAAAATTTAACAAACCTTTAAGTTTTGATACAAGAAATGTAACTAATATGAGTAGTATGTTTGCTGGTTGTAAAAATTTCAATCAGCTTTTAGATTTTGATACAAAAAATGTAGTAAATATGAGTTATATGTTTAGTAATTGCAAAAAATTTAACAAACCTTTAAGTTTTGATACAAAAAATGTAGTAAATATGAGTGATATGTTTTCTGAGTGCATAAATTTTAACAAACCTTTACAGTTTGATACTTCAAATGTAATTAATATGGGTTGGATGTTTAGAGCTTGTAAAAACTTCAATCAGCCTTTAAACTTTGATACAAAAAATGTAACTAATATGAGCCATATGTTTTATTATTGCTACAATTTCAATCAGTCTTTAAACTTTGATACAAGCAATGTAACAGGTATGCAAGGTATGTTTTATGATTGTTTTAATTTCAATCAGCCTTTAAATTTTGATACGAGAAATGTAACTAATATGAGTGATATGTTTAGACATTGTTCTAATTTCAATCAGCCTTTAAATTTTGATACAAGTAATGTAACTAATATGGGATGGATGTTTAGTGGTTGCGAAAATTTCAATCAGCCCTTAAGCTTTGATACAAGCAGTGTAACTGATATGGATGGGATGTTTAGTGGTTGCGAAAATTTCAATCAGCCTTTAGATTTTGATACAAACAATGTAACAGATATGCATAGTATGTTTTGGGATTGCGGAAATTTTAATCAAGCCTTAAACTTTAATACTTCAAATATAGTTAATATGAGCTATATGTTTAGAGATTGTAAAAATTTCAACCAGCCTTTAGATTTTGATATATCAAATGTAATTGATATACAAGGTATGTTTAATGGATGTGAGTCATTTGATTTTATTAAAATGATTAAAAATGAAGATTTGATGATAAAAATAGCTTATGAGATAAATGTAGCAAGAGAATATATGCTAAATAATAATTTGATAAAAAAGGTAGCAAACAAATACCAACCAGCTAATAAATACGAACTAAAAGTTCTAGTTTATACAGATGGAATTAGTCTAAGCGATATTGATACTAGTTTAATCACTGATATGAGTGAGCTTTTTTATAAAAGTGATAGAAAAGACTTTAGTGGGATAAATGAATGGGATACTTCAAATGTAACTGATATGAGTTTTATGTTTTGTATTTGCAAAAACTTCAATCAGCCTTTAAGCTTTGATACAAGTAAAGTAACTAATATGTGTCAAATGTTTAGTACATGCAAAGATTTTAATCAACCTTTAGAACTTAATACAAGAAATGTAACCAATATGAGTTATATGTTTTGGGAATGCAAAAACTTCAATCAGCCTTTAAACTTTGATACAAGTAATGTAACTAATATGCGTTCTATGTTTAGTCATTGTTACAATTTCAATCAAGCTTTAAACTTTGATACAAGTAATGTAACTAATATGAGTAGTATGTTTGGATATTGTTGCAATTTCAATCAGCCTTTAGATTTTGATACAAAAAATGTAGTAAATATGAATTGTATGTTTGATAGTTGTTACAATTTCAATCAACCTTTAAGCTTTGATACAAGAAATGTAACTGATATGAGTAATATGTTTGTTCGTTGTTACAAGTTCAATCAAGCTTTAAACTTTGATACAAGAAATGTAACTGATATGGGTGCTATGTTTCATGATTGTTTTAATTTCAATCAGCCTTTAAATTTTGATACAAGTAATGTAACAAGTATGGATTATATGTTTGATGGTTGTTGCAATTTTAATCAGCATTTAAGTTTTAATACTTTAAATGTAACCGATATGGGTTATATGTTTTATCATTGCTCTAGTTTAACGCATAAACCTAATTTTGATATGAGTAATGTAAAAGAGAAAGAGGGTATGTTTAAAGGTTGCGATAAGTTAGGTAAATAATCACTAAATTTCGTTTGTTTAAGTATTTTCTAGTATTTCAAACAAACGAAATTCCTATTTTAAATTCCTTTTTTAATTTTCATTATTTATTTAAATAATTCAAAAAAACTTTCATAAAAACACAAATATTTTTCTAAAGACATATCGTGTCTTTGCAGATTGCTATCATTAAGACAATTTATTTTATTATGAAAGGATTTTTATGAAAACATTAGCAAATGCTACCAAACAAGACTTAGATATTATTTCTAAAATAGAATTTAAAGATAATAAATATCATCCTATGAGTAAAGAAGAATTACAAGTATTGATTAAGTATGAAGATATTGCACTAGATACTATAAATACAAGTGCTATTACTGATATGAGTGAATTGTTTAAGGGTAGTAATAGAAAAGATTTTAGTGGTATAAATACTTGGGATACAAGCAATGTGTACGATATGAGTGAAATGTTTAGAAATTGTTATAATTTCAATCAAGCTTTAAACTTTGATACATCTAAAGTAACTAAGATGGATTCTATGTTTTATGATTGTTTTAATTTCAATCAGCCTTTAAACTTTAATACATCAAATGTAATTGATATGAGTTTTATGTTTTATAAGTGCAAAAACTTTAATCAAACTTTAAACTTTGATACAAGCAATGTAACTAACATGTGTTTTATGTTTAATACTTGCATAAATTTTAACCAAGTTTTAAATTTTAATACTTTAAAAGTGATTAGCATGAAATCTATGTTTAAAGATTGTTATAATTTCAATCAAGCTTTAAATTTTAATACTAGTAATGTAACTGATATGAGTTATATGTTTGAAGATTGTTTTAATTTTAACCAAGCTTTGAGCTTTGATACAAGCAATGTAACTAATATGGATTCTATGTTTAGCAAATGCGAAAATTTCAATCAGCCTTTAAGTTTTAATACTAGTAATGTAACTGATATGAGTGATATGTTTGCTGAGTGTAAAAATTTTAATCAACATCTAGATTTTAATACAAGCAATGTAGTAAATATGAGTGCTATGTTTTATGGCTGTTATAATTTTAATCAGCCTTTAAGCTTTGATACAAGTAATGTAACTAATATGGATTCTATGTTTAGATATTGTTTTAATTTTAATCAGCCTTTAAACTTTGATACAGGCAATGTGTGTGATATGAGTCGGATGTTTAACAAATGCGAAAACTTCAATCAGCCTTTAAGTTTTAATACTAGTAATGTAACTGATATGAGTTATATGTTTTCTAATTGTTCTGATTTCAATCAAACTTTAAACTTTGATACTAAAAATGTGTGTGATATGAGCTCTATGTTTTATTGTTGCTCTAGCTTAACCCATAAACCTAATTTTGATATGAGTAATGTAAAAGAGCAAGAAAATATGTTTGAAGGTTGCGATAAGTTAGGTAAATAATCACTAAATTTCGTTTGTTTGAGTATTTTCTAGTATTTCAAACAAACGAAATTCCTATTTTAAATTCCTTTTTTATTTTCATTATTTACTTAAATAATTCAAAAAAGCTTTCATAAAACACAAATATTTTTCTAAAGACACAGTGTGTCTTTGCAAAATATTACAATCAATACAATTTATTTTATTATGAAAGGATTTTTATGAAAACATTAAAAAAGGCAAGTAAAAAAGACTTAAATACTATATCTAAAATAGAATTTAAAGATAATAAATACCATCCTAAGAGTAAAGAAGAATT
>NZ_JAHCZE010000089.1:0-3974 GCF_018501205.1 Campylobacter sp. 2018MI01
AAATACAAATTTACAAAAAAATAATAAAAAAATCCCCCCAAAAAAAATTTAATATGAATTATTATTTTATTAGATGAAGTTTTAAAATACATTCTTAATGTGTGAGGGATAATTAAACCAATAAATGCTATAAGCCCACAAAAAGCTACAGAAAAAGCAACTGCAATACATGAAATTATTAAAAATAGTTTTTTGCTTTTACTTGCATTAAGCCCTAAAGAATTAGCTTCTTCATCTCCACATAATAACAAATCAAGTTCATATCTTTTAATATAAAAATACAAAATACATATTATGCTTGCAATATATACAATTATTACTATATTCCAATTTGCATTACCTAAGTATCCCATTAGCCAAGCACTTATTTTAAAACTATCTTCTCCTATTAAATATATAAAAAAAGATGTTATAGATGCTAATAGTGTTGAAGTGGCTATTCCTAAAATTAATAAAGTTGCCATATTTTGATTTTTTTTATAAATAGAAAATATAAAAAATGTAAAAAGTATGCAAGATAAAAATGCAAAAAGTCCAAAATAAATCTCACTTAAATTAAACATAAATGCAATTAAACTACCAAATGTAGCAGCCGATGCTATTCCTATTATATAAGGATCAGCAAGTGGATTTAAAAAACATCCTTGAATAACTGCTCCACTACTAGATAATAAAGCACCAACTATAAATGCTAATAATATTCTAGGTGCTTTTAATTCTATAAATATTTGATACAAAATATCTAAATCATTTAAATCATTATTTAAGCTTATTAGTCTATATAATGCTTGAAAGCCGAAATTAGATTGAGGTGAACTAATTCCAAGCGATAATAACATACATACAATACTAATTAAAACTAGAAATAATGATTTTTTCATTGTTTAAAATCTCGCTTTTACTTGCATATAATAAGTGCTTGTAGGTGCAATTTGGCAAGTTTGGCCACTGCAGTTTAGATTGTATTTTGTATTAAAGATATTTTTTGCTTCTAAACTTAAACTTATATTTTTGGTAAAGTCATAATTTAATCCAACATCAACTAAAGAATAAGCTTTCTTTTCTAATTGTGTATTATTGTTTAAATAATCCCAATTTGTTTTAGAATAAAACCTATAATCAGCATTTACGCTTAACTTGTCAGTTATTTTATAATTTGCTCCTAGGCTGATTTTGTAAGGTGATACATTTGGTATTTTTTGTCCTTCTTTGTATTTGTTTAAATTGTCTTTAACTACTTTAGCATCAATATATGAAAAGGTTTCAAACAGGTTTAATCTATCATCAAGCAAGCTTTGATTTAAGCTTATTTCAACTCCATATCTTTTTGTTTTAGCAATATTTTCATAAGTCCATTTAACAACAGGATAATGGCTCATATTTACATTTATTTCATTGTTTGTTAGGGTATAAAATAAACTTATACTTGCATATTGGTCAAATACTAAACCTTTTAATCCTAATTCATAATTTAAATAATCTTCTGATTTTAAATTATTAATAGAATAGTTTTTTCCATCAGCCTTGTCGGTTAATTCGTAAGGAGATGGGGAATTAAACCCGCGTTCAAATTTAAAATACACACTATTTGTATCCATAAATTTATGAGATAAAACAATATTTGCACCATAGTTGTTTGTGTTTTTTGAATCGTTTATTGTAGCTATTCCATCACTTCTATTTATATTGTATTTAGAATTTTCAAGTCTTGCACCAATATCAATTCCAAACGGATTAAAATCTAATTGTTCTATTGCATAAATAGAATGAGTATCTTTTTTAACTATATTTGTTGTTGTAGAAGCTCTTTTGCCTTTTGCATATAAATATTCATATCCTAATATTGTATTTGAAAAATCATAGTTTAGTTTTGCTTTAGCATTAGCCCCTATTTTTCTATCAAAAAATTGTTTATCTTCATAGTTATTATCTTGCAAATAAGCCATAAATTCTGTTAAAATATTTTCATTAATTTCATTGCTATATTTTAGATTATAGTTCTTTCTACTGCTAGTTTTCGTTGAATCTTGACTTGCTAGAATTTGATTTTTGCAAATAAAGCCAAATCTTGAAATTTCATATTGAGTACAAATTATTCCTTCATATCTTCTATCTTGTTCAATTTCTTGCTCGGTTAAAGCTTGACTATTTCTATATTCATTATGCATATAATTTGCATTGATATCTAAATTTTGATAGTCTGTTAGTTTAAATTTAAACCCAATATCAGTATTTAAAAGTTTATTTAAAACTGCTCTTTGATATCCTTTTTCATCTATATAATTAATTCCAAAATGAGAATATATTTTATCATTTATATTTGCACCAGCACTTGCTCCTATACTTTTATGAGAAAAAGAACCAAACCCAAGAGTAAGATTTGCATAATCTTTTTTTAAGCTTGATTTTGTAATTACATTGACAACACCACCACTAGTGCCATTTCCATAAACTACACTTCCTCCTCCAGAAATAACCTCAATTTGCTCAATATCATTTACGCTTATTGTATTAAAAGGAATTCCAAGATGTGATGTATCTAATGCGTTTTGACTAACTCCATCAAACAAGATTTTTACCCTTGCATTAGCTCTACTTCCTTGACCTCTAATATCAATTGCACTGCCTATACCTACAGGATTTAAAGAAACACTAGGAAGATAAGATAAAATTTCTCCTAAATCGTGATAATTCTTTTTATTTAACTCTTCTTTATTTATGACAAATAAGTTTGAGCTAACATCAGCTAAGCTATCGCTAAATCCACTATCGCTAATTACTTGAGTATCAAGCAAAGTATCAGCATATAATGCACCAATTAATGAAAATGCTAAAATAGTTTTTTTCATTTTTTTACCTTTCTATATTTAATTTGATTTTATTAATGTTTGAATTTTTAATAATAGATATTGTTTTAATTAAGTTGTCGTAGCTTATTTCTTTATCGGCACTTAATAAGACAATATCTGAAGATTTTATATATTTGTTTATATCATCTATAAAAATTAAATCTTTATTGTTTTTTATGTATAAGTTTAAATCTTTATTTAAAATCACTTCTTTTATATTATTTTCTTTAGTTATGTTTTCGCTATTATTTGTTTTTGGTAGACTTATTTCATAATGCCAATATTTAGAAAATGTAGTGCTTAGCATAAAAAATATAAGTAATATAAAAATAACATCTATCAAATTTAACATAGAAATTTCTATAAATTCAGGTTTTTTTCTATTTATTCTTCTCATTAAAAGCCTTATTAAAATAATTTAAATTAAGGTAGATTTCGTTATTTAAATAATCAATTCTTTTATTGAAAATGATATGAAATACAAGAGCAAAAATAGCTACAATTAATCCGAATGCAGTTGTATATAAAGCTTCACTAATTCCAGCCGCTACTAATTCTTCATTTGCTTCTTTACTAAGAGCTGCAAATGAAGAAATCATACCGGTAACGGTTCCTAAAAGACCAAGTTGAGGACATATACTTATGCTTATGCCTAAGATAAAACCATTCTTCTCAAGTTTTTTTATTTCATTAAAGTGAATATTTTCTAATTCAAATTCATTTAAATTATTTTTTTCGTATATATTTATAGCTTTTTGTATGCTATTTGATATAGAATTTTTATTTGAACATATATTTTTTAATTCAATTAAATTTTTATCATATATTGCTTTTTTTATTTTGATTTTAAAATTATTATTAAAAGAAAATTGACATAAATATATATTTGTTATTTTTTCTAATATCACAGCAAAACTAAGCACTAAAAGAACAAAAATAGGCCACATAAATAAACCACCAATTTGCATTAAGTTTAACATTAAATACCTTTTTTTAATTTATAATGAAAAGAATTTTCATAATCATTATATAAAATTATTTCTTAAATTGTTTTTAAATAGAAACTAATTTGTTAATTAACAATTTTGATTTTTAATTTATATATTAATTTGTTTATATAGTTTA
>NZ_JAHCZE010000008.1:0-43653 GCF_018501205.1 Campylobacter sp. 2018MI01
AAGTTATCTTGATATATTATAAATATATTAAATACTTTTCACAAGATTTCAATCAAAATAGCTATGAGAATTTAAAATTAAGAATTTTTATAAATATTTTAATTACTAATACAATCTTTACTATTTTTAAGCTTCTTTTTAGGATTTGGCAATTCATCAACCATTGCTATTACAATCATACTCAAAAGCTCTTTATCTTCTTTATCAAACAAAACCATCTCATTTTTTGCACCCTTAAAAGGCAATAAAAAAGTAGGTTCATTTAAGTATTTCAACACTGATTTTGTAGGTTTTAATAATAATTGATTATCAAAAATACCACCTATAACCTTATCTTTATAATACAGCATATATTCACTAAACATATATTTATATCTTATATTCAATCCATCAAATAAGTCTAAAACATACTCCAAATAATCCTTACTTGTAGCCATCAAAACTCCTTTAATAATTTAAATATAAAAATATCATACTAAATTATTTTTATTTTTAAAGCCTAAGGTTTAAATACCTTAAGCTTTAAACAAATTAGAATGTATATCTAATAACTGCATTTACTTCATAGTCTTTTTTGAACTTACTTCCGAAGCTCTTTTCTACGCCTAAATTAATTCTTAGATTATCATTTACTTTATAGCTACCACCTACACTTGCAAATCCGTGATTATTACTATTTAACTTGGTTTTAGCTTTTGCATCAATTCCATTTACGATATTGTTGATTACTATATCAGCTTCTTGTTTTTTCGCATTAACTACAGCACCAACTCCAGCTCTAAATACAAAGTCTTTATGCTCTATACCTGTATAAACTTGAGGCTTAATCATAATTGGCGTAAATGATTTAACACTTATTGTATTAGCCTTGCTCTTAGCTTCATATTTACCTACACGACCAGTGATTATTTCTAAGCTTGGCTCTACATAAGCTTTTTCATTAATCTTAGCTCTATATCCACCTTCAACGCTTAATAATACAGAGTTTTGTTTTTTAAACTCTACGCCAGTCTTTTTAAAGCTTGTATTTGCATATTTTAAAACGCTATCAACAAATAAACCATTATTATGGATATAACTTCCATATACACCAATATTAAAGCCATTTGCCTTAGTATCAGCATTAACTTTATCAAATCCTATCATCGCACCAGTTATCACATCAGCATCACTTAAATTACTCATCTTATCAGCACCAAATTGAGTTGAGTAGAAATTAATATGATTGCTACTATCGCTAAATCTTCCGCCATAAGCTCTAAACCAAGTTCCAATATCAGAATTTAATCCCCTAATCTCACCTAAACGCTTGTTCATATTATTAATTTGCACATTAAACGCACCTAGAGCATTGCTTGTGATATTTGATTTTTCATTATCAATTACTTTTGTTGCTATTGCATTTGCTGCTGTTTGAACTTTTGCTTTTGTAGTAGCGTCTAATTTATTTGCATTAAATGTAGCTAAATCACTAACTCCGCTATCTACTAGGATAGTTACAAGTTCATTTACTTTATCTTTTGCCATATTTCCTAGATTACCTAGATTTTTTACTATTTCTTCTGTTTGTTTGATTAGTTGCTCTTTTTTAACTTCTTCAGGAGATTTCTCTGGGACAGCTGGTGTGCTTACATCAGGTTTGATTGGTTTAGTAGCTTCATCTTTTTTGCTATCTTCTTCACCTTTATTTGCATCTTCTTTATTTGTATCTTCTTTGCTTGATTCTGGCTCTTTAACTTCTTCTTTTTTATCTTCAGTTTTTGGAGCTTCATCAACTTTTGGAGTATCTTCAGCTTTTAAACCATCTTCTTTACTTGCTTCATCTTTTTGATTTTCATCTACTTGACCTTCTTTCTTCGGCTCATCAGGGTCTTTTGTATCTACTGATTGGTCTTTATTTTCTGTGCCACTTGATTGGTCTTTATTTTCTGTGCCACTTTCAGTTCCGGTTGATTGGTCTTTATTTTCTGTGCCACTTGATTGGTCTTTATTTTCTGTGCCACTTTCAGTTCCGGTTGATTGGTCTTTATTTTCTGTGCCACTTTCAGTTCCGGTTGATTGGTCTTTATTTTCTGTGCCACTTTCAGTTCCGGTTGATTGGTCTTTATTTTCAGTTCCGGTTGAGTTTGAAGGTGATGAATTTATACCTTGTAAGTTTGTTTCCTTTGAATTTACTAATTGTGTGTTTTGATTTGAAGTTTGTAGCTCATCAGCAATTAAGCCTTGAGAGAAAATTAATGCACTAGCTGCAAGAGATAACTTTAAAATACCCCCCCCCAGCAACAGGTTTGTTACGTTTTTTCATTGTGTCTCCTTTGAATAAATTTGCACGAGAACTATATATTTAATTTATTAAATAAAACTTAAACATATACAAATTATGATTTTTTAAATTATATTTTATTCATAAAATTTTTCTTAAAATCCCTAGTTACAATACTTTCTTAATATTTCAAAATATTAATAAAAATTAATTTATATATTAAAAGCTAAAGAAAATAAAAATTAACTTTATCTAAAAAGACAATAACACAAAAATACATATTTTAAATTCTAAATTAATTATAAAACACACAATTTTTAAATATTTTTATACTAAATAATTTATTTAAAATATATTTTTAATTATATTTAACACGAAAAATTGTGCTAAATATAATTTATTTTGTATTATTTTTTCATCTCTATTGCGCGTTTTAGCATTTGATCGGCTGTTGTGATACTCTTAGCGTTTGCTTCATAAGCCTTTTGAAAAATAATCACTTGAGTAAGCTCCGTGCCTAAATCCACATTGCTTTGCTCTAAATAATTTGATTTGATTTTATATGAGTTTATTACATTACCATTTGCGTCGGTAAAAAATATAGGATTTCCACTATCAGGAGTAGTGCTGAACTCATTTTCTCCATTTTTATGTAAGCCTTGCTCATTTACGAAATTAAACACTGCAAACTTAGCTACAGCTTGAGATTTACCATTAGTAAAATTAGCTAATATATTGCCCCTTTCATCAATAGCGTAATCTTTTAAAACTCCTGCTGGATAGCCGTTTGCTTCTACATAACGCTCTATTTTTGCATTATCAATACAAGTTAATCCATCATATCCACCCTTACCATCAACTCTTGGGCTTCCTAGATTTAGATTTATTCCATCTATTTGATTTAATTCATTTGTATTTAATGAACCATCGGTATTAAAAATAATATTCCCACTAGCTTCACTAATAGTATTTCCTTGAGTATCTTTTAAAATAGCAGTAGCTTTAAAATTAAGCTTATCAATAGCTTGTATTTGCAAATCAATTTTTCTAATATTTCCATTCGCATCATAAGTTGCTATATCAAATTTATTATTAGCACCTACATTAATAGTCTTTACTTGCCTTGCACTAAAGCTATTTACATTCCCGCTAATTGTCTTTTCTAAATTCCCAAACTCATCAGCAAATGCTTCTATAGTATCGCTTCCATCTCCCCTATCAACTTCTAATAAAATTCTAGCATTAGGCTCAAGATTACTTGCTTTAAAAGTGCTTTTATTATTATCAATTTCTAATTCAATATTATCAAGATTTATATACTTATCTTCTTCATGAAAAGCATTGCTAAGATTTGCTTTAATATTTACATTTGTAGTTGCTACTGCATTCATAAAAAGTGTTCTTGGCAATGTTATAGGAGTTTGTGCGTTTGGTGCGTTTAGTTTAATATCTAAATCATTATTAGATATTGTAAAACCAGCATTTGAACTAACTTTTCCAAACATTTCTTTAATATTTTCACTCATAGCACTCGCATTAAATCCAGCATTCATAGTCCCTAGCACAAATCTTCCAAAACTATCAACCAAATTAAAATCGCTATCAATATTAAAAGCCCCATTTCTAGTATAATAAGTATTACCATCGTAATCTTTTATGCCATAAAATCCCTTGCCTTCAAGTGCTACATCAAAGGTATTTTGACTAGAAACTAATGCTCCTTGTTTTTGAGAAAAAGTTGAGCTTAAACCACTTGCAGCAAGTCCGACTTGATTTGCCCCAAAATTATTTAAGCCACCAACATCATTGCCTGTTTGATAAAATATGTCTTTAAATTCAGGCATAGCAGCCTTGTAGCCAACGGTGTTTATGTTTGAAATGTTATTAGCTAATAAATCCATTCCAAAACTATGAGTTTTTACCCCACTAACCCCGTTATAAAATGAACGCATCATAGTTTTTCATCCTGAAATTGTGCTATATCATCAAAGCTAATTTTAATACCAGAAGCGTTTAAATAAGCCTTACCATCTTCAAAAGTAACCCCATCAACCTTAAAATAACCGCTAGGAATTTGAACTATATTTCCATGTTCATCTTCATATTGAGCTACGAATTTAAAATCACCCTTCTCTCTAATAGTTCCATCTTCATATCTAGTATCCCAAATAAAATTATTATTACCTTTTTGAATAATGTCTTTATTGACTTTAATTGCGTCAATTTGCTCTTTATTTGAGTTAAATACACCTATTACTACATCATTTGGAGCACCATTTGGAAAGTATAAGTTAAACGGCAAATCAACAGCCTTACCATCGTGAGTAAAGGTATCTTTTTTAAGTACAGCCATTTTACCAACTGCATTAATCATACCAATTCCTACACTATTGCTAAGTAATTCCATTCTCTTAGCTAATTCATCCATAGTTTTATTGGTTTTTTCTTGAGTTTCAAGAGCTGCTAGTTGGCTTGTTTGAGTTAGCATTTTATCACTATCCATTGGACTTGTTGGGTCTTGATGCTTTAATTCTTCAAGCAATAATCTCATAAAAGCTTCTTGAGAAATCTTAGAATTTGGATTAGTTCCATCAGCTTCTTTTAAGGCTTTTGCATCTGCTTCTTGCTTTTTTACATCACTTGTATGAATGGTATTATCAAGACTAAAGCCCTCTGATTTTTGCTTATCAGAAAGTGTATTAGCATTTTGTGCAGCGATACTTGTATTAACACTCATAGCAGTATTATTCATAGGTGAAATTGCCATTTTCTATCCTTGTTTAAAAATATTTTTACTTATATAGCAAAGTGTGTTCCATATTTAAATATTTTTTGGCAAAATGCGAAAAAAGGAGCAAAAATGTTAGGAAAAATCATAAAAGAGCACGAAGAAGAATTATTCTCATTATACAAATTAAACTCATCAAGCAATCACGATTTAGCAAGACTTATAAATAATGATTTAAAAGAACTTGGCTTAGAAATAAATGATATGAATTTCAATTCATATTTATTAAGAATTATTGAGCTAAATACTACAAATTATGAAAATACTTGCAAAAAAAATAATATAAACTTAGCAAAAGCAAAAGATTTAGCATATAAAAGAGTTAAAGAATTTTACGAGCAAAGACATATAAAAATCATTGAAAAATTAAGCCCTTGTTTAGATAAATTTTATGTAGATTTATTAAATCTAGTGCATAAAATCGGTCTTGTTTTTAATAGTATTCAGCCTAAATGGGATAAGGCAATTGAAAAAAATAATGAATTTTTTAAAAGTTTAGAAAATCCTTATGAGTTTATAAAAAATAATAAGCTTTATTATCTTGATGAAAATGATGAAATAGCTACTAGGATTTATGCAATAGCAATTAATTTGGATACTAAACCAGAGCTTTTACCATATTCTTTATATTTTGAAGAAGAATTTAAAAAGATTGATGAATACTTTAATGAGTTTTTTAAATTAAATCATAAAAATGAAGCATATATAAAATATCTTAAAGCCTTGCAAAATGCTTTAATGAGTAAAGAGCTTAGCCTAAAGCCTTGGCAAAATGCTGAAATAGCTTGGATGGGGGCAAAAGACTTCATTCAAGTTGGGCATTTTTTAGAATATTACGAAGACGCTTTTACTCATTCAGTAGCACTTGAGTGGGATATTAGAATTGATGATAATTATGATTTTAATAGTGAAAGTTTTGTTAATAAGATGAAAAATAGCTTAAATAAAGCTTATAAAAACGCTAATATAACTAATCAAAACGCATTAAATCTAAGCCTAGCTAATTTAGACAAAATTGAACTTCATATTAGCAAACCTATACTTTATTATGGAGCAGAATTAAATGGCTTATTTTCAGCTCAAGTTGTGCCAAATGATGAATTTGTATCAGCAAATTATGGCAAAAAAATATTTGCATTTTTAGATTTTGTCTATAAAAAAACAAAATCAAAACCAAGAACAATGCTAAATCAAAAAGTATTTGATAAAGCCTTTAACGACTACAATAAAAGCGTATTAAATGATGAGTTTTTATGGAAAAAGATTTATGAGATTAGCACCATTGGACACGAAGCAGGACATATTTTCTTTATAGGTAACGATACAGAAAGCTTAATGAATACTAATGGAGTATTTAAAAATATTGAAGAATTTAAAGCAAGTGCTGGTGGGATATATGATTTTTGCAATCATTTTGATGAAAAATACAAAAAGGCCTTATTAGCAAATATAACAAGTAGAGCAGTATCTTTAATGGCTTATAAAAGCACTAAAGAAATAGAGCCTTATTATTGTGAAGGTTTGATATTTTTAGCAATATTATTTAAAAGCAAGGTTTTAAGCTTTTCAAATGATACTTTATTAAGCGTTGATTTAGAAAAATTTGAAGATTTTCAAAAGGAATTTTTAAATGTATATAACGAACTTGCAAAAACTTATCTTAAAAAAGAAAATGCAAATAATTTTTTAAAAGATTATGCAGTGTTAAAGGATTTAGAATACATTAGCACAAATAAAGATTTAGTAAAACTTGGCGATGAATATAGAAAATTATATGATGAATTTGCCAATGTTTTAATCAAGGAGAACGAATGAGTAATACCCTAATAATAGTAGAATCACCAAGCAAAGCTAAAACAATTTCAAGATTTGTAGGTAGTGAATATAGCGTAATTGCGTCTAAAGGTCATATTAGGGATTTGCCTAAAAATAAATTAGGAATTGATATAGAAGATGGACATTTTAAACCTAATTATGAAATCAGTAAAACTCACTCAAGCATAGTAAAAGAATTAAAAAGCCTTAGCAAAGGTGCTAAAGTCTTACTAGCAACCGATGAAGATAGAGAAGGAGAAGCAATTGCATATCATCTAGCAAATATCTTAGGCGGAGATGTTTTAGGCTATGATAGAATAGTTTTTCACGAAATTACAAAAGACGCTATTTTAAACGCTATTAAACACCCAAGAAAAATAGATTTAAATAGCGTAAATGCTCAACAAGCTAGGCGTATGCTAGATAGAATTGTGGGCTTTAAATTAAGTGGCTTATTATCAAGCAAGGTAGCAAGCAAACTTAGTGCTGGTAGGGTTCAAAGTGCGGCTTTAAGATTAATTATCTTAAAAGAGCGAGAAATAAGAAATTTCGTAAGCATTGAGTATTATGAGCTTGATACTAAGTTTAAAACAGATTTAGAAGTAGAATTAATAGAATTTGATAACAAGAAATTATCAAAAACAAGCATTACTGAAAAAGCCTTAGCCGAAGAAATCCTAAAACACATTACAAGCTCGGATTTTATCGTAGATGAAATCAGTATAAAAGAGCGTAAAGATAGTCCAAAGCCACCTTTTATGACTTCTACTTTACAACAAGCTGCTAGTTCTAAATTAGGTTTTTCTCCTAAAAAAACTATGATGTTAGCACAGACTTTATATGAAGGCGTTCAAACTCACGCAGGATTTATGGGTGCAATTACTTATATGAGAACTGATAGCTTAAACTTAAGCGAAGAAGCAATAAAATCAGCAAGAGAGCAAATCGCAAAAGACTATGGCAAAGAATATTTACCGACTAAAGCAAGAGTTTATGAGACTAAAAGCAAAGGCGCTCAAGAAGCTCACGAAGCTATTCGTGTAACTAATGTTAGCTTTACTCCCAAAATTGCTAAAGAATATTTAAAGGCTGATGAATATAAATTGTATAAATTAATTTATGATAGATTTTTAATGACCCAAATGGCTGATGCGAAGATAGAAAACAATACAATTTATATCACAAGTAATAAGGCGAAGTTTAAACTAAGTGGAAGAAGAGTGCTTTTTGATGGACATTTAAGATTGAATGATGATGCTAGTGGAGATAAGATTTTACCTGCTTTAAATAAAGGCGATAAAATGACTTTACAAAGTTCAAAAATAAAGACCTTACACACAGAGCCACCTGCAAGATATAACGAAGCAAGTCTTATTAAGCAACTTGAAGAATTAGGCATAGGTCGTCCTAGCACTTACGCACCTACAACAAGCCTTTTAATTGATAGAGATTATGTGAAGTTAGAGAAAAAACAACTAATCCCTACAGAAAAAGGCGAAAAAATCATAGAATTTTTAGAAGAACATTTTATGCAAATAGTAGATGCGAAATTTACTAGCAATATGGAAGAGCGTTTAGATGAGATTGCAACTCATGGGCGTGATTTAGATGAAGTTTTAAATGAATTTTATGAGCCATTCATTACTAAAATCAACGATGGAAAAACAAGTATTCAAAGTCAAAAACAAGTAGAAAAACTAGGAGAAAATTGCCCTGATTGTGGTAAAGAATTGCTAATTCGTGAAGGCAAATTCGGTAAATTCGTAGCTTGTAGTGGTTATCCAAAATGCAAATATTCAAGGAATTTAAATGATACAAAAACCGAAAACAAAGAAGAAAAACCTAAAAAAGAATTAGTAAAACTAGATGTCCCTTGCCCTAAATGTGGTAGCGATTTGGTGCAAAGATTTTCTAAAAGGGGTGCATTTTATGGGTGCAGTTCTTATCCTAAATGTAATTTCATTAGCTCATACCCACTAGCTAAAGAAAAATGCGCTAATTGTGGCGGAATAATGATTATAAAAGAACTTAAAAAAGGCACATTTATAGAGTGCTTAGATTGTAAAACAAAAATAGAAAAATAATAAAAGAATTTGTAATTAATCCTAATTACAAATTCTATTTTAATTTACTTAAAAGCTCCATTGCTAGAATGTGCTTGCATATAGCGTAATATTCTATCCTTTTGCTCGTCAGTAATTTTTGCATTCATTTGCATTGCTCCTAAATAAGCGTCCCATTCATCAATTGCGTGTTCGCTTGGAGCGTGTGCTGCGTGACAACTCGTGCAAGAATCATAATAAAACACCTCAACACCTTCAAAAGCAGCGTCTTTATCAGTAGTTAAAGAGCTTGATTTTACCCAAAAGCTCATTTCAGGCTTAGCGTTTTTACTCTCTAAATAGACAAATTCCGCATTTTTATTAAATGCTAATTTATCTCCTACAACTTCTCCACTAATGCTAACCTTAGCTAAATCTCCCTTAGTTTCAATTAGCTTAACCATAGTTCCTTCATAAATCGTTCCGATTTGCTTTTGATTTTCATCTAGCATTGTCGCTTTTTCATCTAAGATAAATCTAATATCTTTAGCAAATTCTTGCTTTTTTGTCTCAACTTTTGCAGGAGTTGGTAAAAATATTTGCTGATAATCAGGCTTATATGCAAAAGCACTTAAAGTAATTAATGATAATCCTATAATTTTTCTCATTTTACGCTCCTATAATTGTTGGTGGTGTTGTGTTTTTATATGGTTTAACAGCTTCATTTTTATCAAGTTTTCTAATCGCTACTAAGCAAGTATTTACGCTTGTTGCTTGTGCCATTTGAGAAGTTGGGCGAGATGAAGTCAGCACATTTACATGACCTTGATTGCATCTTGAATTATCTTTATCATCTTCAGGGTCATACCAAGCACCCTCTTGAATAGCTACAACGCCACTTCTAATATCATCACTTACAAATGCACCAGCTAATAATCTACCACGATTATTATATACTTCTACCACTTCGCCGTGCTTAATACCAAGCTTTTTAGCATCTTCAGTATTAATTACTACAGGCTCACGACCTTGGATTTTGTAAAGCTCTCTTACCCAAGTATTATCAAGTTGAGAATGAATTCTATATCTTGGGTGTGGGCTTAATAAATGGAATGGATATTTTTTGCTTAATTCTTGATTTCCTAAATATTCAGCCGGTTCAAACCAAGTTATATGACCTTTAAAATCAGGTAAATCATAATCAGCAAATTTTTGTGAATAGATTTGGAATTTTCCACTTTCTGTTGCTAATTTATTATTCACTGGGTCTTTTCTAAAATCAGCGTGGCGAACAAATTCATAAGCTTCTTTTGGAATTTCAAAATGAAGTGAGCCTTTCTCCCAAAACTCATCAAATTCCATTTCATTTATACAATCACTCTTCTCATAAAAACTTCTTATCCATTCTAAATGGTCTTTCTTGCCACCACTAAACTTAGCCAATTCTCTTTCGCCAAATCTTTTTGCTAATTCATAGAAAACATCGTAATCATTGCGGCTTTCATACACAGGCTCGATTACTTTTTTCATAGCATATACCCAATCTTGCGAATATGAACCACCAAAACTTATATCATCACGCTCAAGTGTTGTTGTAGCTGGGATTACTATATCAGCCATTTTTGCCATCGGCGTCCACCAAGGCTCATGAACAACTATTGTTTCAAGTTGTCTTAAAGCATGAATTAATTCATTAGTATTTGGATGATGACCTAAAACACTAGCACCTGCTACATAAAACATTTTAATCTCTGGATATGTAAAGGTTTTGCCTTTAAAATTAATAGTTTTATTTGGATTTAGGATAGCTTCGCTTACACGACTTGCAGGGATATTTATATTTACGCTATTTTTTCCTTGTGGTAATCCAACAGGAAGTAACGCTCCACTAAACGCTCCACCAGCCGAGCAATAATGCATAGAAAAGCCAAATCCACCACCAGGCAGTCCAACTTGACCAATCATACAAGCTAAAGTTATGATAGCCCAGTCAGCTTGTTCGCCGTGATGTGCTCTTTGATTTGCCCAGTTACCTGCTAAAAATGTTCTTTTACTAACGAATAAATCGCATAATTCTTTAATCTTAGTCGCATCAATTCCACAAATCTTAGCCGCCCATTCAGGAGTTTTTTCTACTCCATCGGTTTTACCTAGTAAATATGGTAAAAACTTATCAAATCCATCTGTGTATTTAGCTATAAATTCTTTATCGTATTTTCCACTTGTATATAAATAATGGCACATTCCAAGTATCATTGCAACATCGGTATTTGGGACGATTTTTATCCATTCAGCCTTTGTAATTTCTGCCGCTTTTGTATATTGTGGGTCAATGTTAATAAACTTTATATTACTAGCTGCGTATTTTTTAAGCCAACCATCATTCTCACGATTAGCTACCTTAAAATCTATTTGATTATCCTTGTAAATATCACAACCCCACATTACATAAACTTCGCAGTTTTTAATCATTTGCTCGTAATTTGTCTGCAAACTATAAACTTCTAAATCCCCTGCTATAGCGGTATTTACTTTACCCGCTGCTCCGTTACTATACTCTCCATCAGTGCCTATTGCTCCACCTAAAACGGTGTTAAAAAATCTACCTGCAACTGCGTTACAATTATGAAGTAAGCCAACATGACCCCATCCACCATAACTTGCGTTAAAGATATTTTCAGGTTTTGTAGCTTTAAGCTTTTTATATAATAAATCAAGCACTACATCCCAACTAACACGAACGAAAGGCTCACGACCCCTTAAATCAGGGCGATTTTTACCTTCTAAAAAACTTTTTCTAACACTTGGATATTTTACCCTTGTATCTGAATATGTTCTATCTATGATAGCTTTAGTGATTACGCTTGGGTTTTTATCACTTTCGTGTGGGATAAGATTGATTATTTTTCCTTCGCTATTTACTTCGGCTGTAAATGCACCAAAATGTGTAGCGTGTGGGATTTGCTTGATATCATAAAAGTTTGTATCAGCATTTAAAGGACAAGTAATCGCACTAGCTGTAATTGCTGAACCTTTAAGAAATGTTCTTCTTGAAATTGCCATAATTTCTCCTTTTTAAAATATAAAGCAAACATTTTATATAGTAAGTATTATCATAAAGTTATAAGGTATTTTTAGTCTTCTTTGAATAATTAGAATTTGAAATTCTAAAGCTATATTTTTATCACTAAGAATGAAAACTAATAAATATTTAAGATTTTAAATATTTATTTAATTTTTATAAATTAATATTTTATCTACTAGAACAATATTTAAAGTATTTTAAATATAACTAAATTACTATTAGAAAACTTGTAATATTTAAGAAATTTATTGCGAAAAATTTAGCAAAAATTGTTGCAAAATTATCATTTTTTAAGCTTTCTTTTTTCATTTTATAAATATAATACCTTGATTTATATCAATTTTTTAGCATTAATAAAAATCAAGCAACTTTTTAAGGATTTCATATGAATAAGACCATAAGAATGTCATTACTAGCATTTACGATAATTAGTTCAGTTCAAGCAGCAAGTTTTAATAATGGAACTTTGACTATTGATAAGTTAAACGACGAATATAATAATATTAAAGAAACAAACATAAGCAAAATTTCTTTTACCAATGGAACAAATGCTGAAACCACTAACTTTACTATGAGCGGTGGTGGGGACTTTCATCCTTTAGATAGTTTTAACGGAAGTTTTTATAACTTTACTATAAATAGTCAAGGATATTCATCTACAATGTTTAACAAAGAACAAAGAAGCACTTTGTGGATGAATTATAAAAGCTCCATGACAGTAAAAAATGATTTAACCGTAAATGGGGATTTAAATAACCCTTCAAATACTGAAGAAAAAGATTTAGGAAGTAAAGATGGCATTTATATGGAAAATCTAAATGCAACACTACTTGTAGAAGGCAATCTAATAGGTAATAACACTTATCTAGTAAATGACAAAGGAGCAAAATTTACAGTAAAAGGTAATACGAAATTAGAAAATACATTTTTACAAAACAAATGGGGAGAAATGACATTAAATACCTTAGAAGGTAATGGCTCTTCTAATTCTAAGCTAGAAAATAAAGCCGGTAATCTAAACGCTGAAACTATTTCATCTACAACTATTAATAGCAAAGGCGGAACTCTAACTTCTAAAAATATCAATAATAATTCTATCATCAATAGCGAAACTGGTGGAACTATTAATGTTACAAATGAAATTAATGGCTCAGAAGTTAATGGCAAAGGTGGAAAACTAACTGCAGGAAGTATTACCAATAATTCTACAATAACAAGCACGAGTGGAACTATTAATGTTACAAATGAAATTAATAATTCAACAATAAATGGCACAAGTGGAAATATTACTGCGGGAAATATCACAAATAAATCTACTATCAATAGTAAAGGTGCGACTATTAAAGTAAATAGCAATATTGACAATTCAACAATTGAAGGCGATAGTGGAACTTTAACTGCGGGAAATATCACAAATAAATCTACAATTAATAGTAAAGGTGCAAATATAACTGCTGATAATATTACTGCTAATTCAATTATAAATAGTGAAAGTGGTGGGAATTTAAGTGTTACAAATAATATTGACAATTCAACTATTAAAAATAATGGTGGGACTATTGATGTTAAAAATGATGTAGTAGGTTCTACAATTGATGGAACTAGCGGGACTTTAAAGGTAGCAAACAATATAGATAGCTCAACTATCAATAGTGATGGTGCTACAATCCAAGTTAAAAATGTTACAAATAACTCAATTATTAATAGTAATACAGATGGTAATTTAACTATATCAGGCGATGTTATAGGCTCAACTATTAATAGTAATGCTAATGGAAAATTAAGCGTTAATAATGTTAAAGATAACTCAACTATAAATAGCAAAGGTGGGACTTTAACTACAAAAGAAGTTAATAATTCAACTATTATAAGCGATAGTGGGGCTTTAAATATTAATGGCAATACAAGTGGCAATACCATTACTCACAATGGTGGGAGTGTAATATTAGGTGACGCAACTAATGAAACTACCGGCACTAATAATACAATTAATATCAATTCAGCTGGCTTTAATATAAATTCTAATTTATCAAATGGCACGATAAATACAAAAGGCAGTGGTGTTGCTAATTTCACAAAAGACAATACAACCATAACAGGCACTAAAATCATAGGAGATAATCCTTCAAGCATTAATGTAATGATTGGTCAAGATAAAACTCTCACATTAAAAAATGCTAATGCTACCAATTCTTATTTTGGACAGACTACAGGTAGTGTTACCGGTGGTCTTACAATAAGTGGTGGTAATTATGAGAATGTTATTTTAGGACAAGGTGGTGGAGGAGCAACTATACAAAAACTAACTATCACAGATAATGCAAATATAAGTGGGGATAGAATAAACGCTGATAATCTTACAATAAAGAAAAGCTCTGTAACTACTAGCGGAAATATTAGCACCAATACAAATATCACAATTGATGGTTCAAATGTTGATTTTAAACACATAGTTGTGGGTAAGCCAAATTCAACTATTGATATTACTAATTCAAATATTACTTCAAACAACACTACAGATGGTGGTATTTGGTCTACTCAAAGTGGAAATAAAATAAATATAACCAATTCTAAGCTAGATTTAGTAACCTTAAAAAGTGGTAGCGATATAACAATTAAGGATAATAAAACCGATAAAGCCTTAATGTCAAAAACAGAAGTAACATCAACTCAAGGCGGTGTAACTTTAGATAATACAGATAGTAATGCAAAGAACATAAATGGTAAAAATATCAATATTACTAACAATTCAAATATACTTTCTGGAACACTTAAAGCTAATGAAAATGTAAATATTAATAATAACTCAAATATCCAATCGGGTAAAATCATAGCTGAAAGCGGAAACATTACGCTAGATAGTTCAAACACAAGCGAAAACGCTAATTTAGAAAGTAAATTTAATAATGTTACTTATAAAGGCAAGTCTAATATACAAGGCAATACCATAGCAGGAGCTGATATCATCATTGAAAGTGGTGCAAATGTAAGCAAAGGAACTCACAAAGCTACTAATATTAAATTAAATCAAAACGGAAATATAAGTGGCTCATCAGAGCTAAACGCTACAAATCAAGCCGACATTGGTGGCAATGTAAGTGGTGGTAAAATCACTGCAAATAACACTATAAACATTAATTCTGGTGGTAATGTAAGTAGCGGAGAATTAAATGCAAATGATATATATGTTAAATCAGGTAGCAATGTAAATGGTGGAGTATTTACTAGCACAAATTCTATTAATATTGGAGAATTAGGTAAAGACAAAACTAATGTTAGTGGTGGAGAATTTACAAGTAATTATTTTAAATCTACTAATGCAAGTGTTAGTGGTGCAAATATCAATACAGACGGAGCTTATTTTCAAAACTCAACTTATAATGGAAATAGCTTTAAATCAACTGGCAATGTAGATATAGAAAATAATAGCGAAATTAATTCAGCCCTTGATATAGGTGGTGATGCAAAAATATCTTATGGAAGTAAGCTAAATGCAGATATTATAAATGTTAAAAATATAGACATTTATGAAACAAATACAATAATCAATGCCAATATAAATGCAAGTGGATTTTTAAATATGTATAGTGATGCTACCTTAAATGCAGATAAAACAATCAAAGCAAATAGTGCAAGAATAGGAAGTGGAAATATAAAAGGTATTTTAGATATAGATGATAGTGTGGATTTATTAAATGCAAATGTAGAAAAAACTGCAACAATTAAGGCAAATAATAAAATCCAAGCATATTGGGGGACTATAAACGGAGAATTAGAATCTAAAAATAGTGATATACTCTTAGGATATGGAGCTAAGTCAGATGAAAATGCTAAGTTTATAACAAATAGTGGAAGCGTTATTTTAAGTAATAAAATGCTTATGGATAACGCTCCTGTAACAGATACTCAAGATACCAATATAAAAGGGGCAATTAATGCTAATAAATTGCTTGTAAAAGATGGTGCTACATTAAATGCTAATTCTACAATAACTACTACAGCAGAATTTGAAAGCAAAGCTATTTTAGGAGAAAGTGGTGTTGTAAATGCTAATAGCGTTACTTTAAACGATAGTAGCACTAAAACAAACTCACAAATCAATGCTATTAATGATATACAAGTAAATAATGGCTCAACTATACAAGGTGGCTTAAAAGCTAAAGATATAACGATTGATAATTCAAAAACAGAAAATGCTACCATAAATGCTAATACAATAACCTTACAAAACAAAAGCGTAATCAACGAAGGCACAAAGCTTAGCACAAATACTAATGGTGGTAAAATCATAATAGATGGAAAAGATACAAAAGTATTAGCGTCAATTGAAGATACTGATAATTTAGAAGTAAGAAATCAAGCTACACTTAGTGGTAATGTAAATATCAAAAGCACTACTACTATAAAAGACGCTAATTTATCGGGAAATCTAACTTCTAATGAAGTTAATTTCATTAATTCTAAATTAGACAATTCAAAAGAAACTACAATCAAAGCTAATAAAACATTATTACAATTAGCTCAAGATATGCTTTTAGAAAAATTAAACATTCAAAATAAAGATGCTAATAAAAATAATGATGTTAGAATTGATGGGAATTTAAAAATTGCTAATTCTAAGATTAGTAATTCTAATATAAATGCAGCAAGTATAGATGATACATTAAATCTTAAAAATGTAGATTTAGCTAATGCAAATATAGGCAATGATACTAGCAAACGCTTAAATGATTTAACTTTAGATGATGTTAAATTTACTGGAGATACTATCAGTGCTAAAAATACTAATATCTTAAATACACAAGAAGCTAAAGGAATTAATGCTAATTTAATTAAAGCTGATGAGAAATTAAGCATTACAAATTCTAAAAATATAAAAACAAATACTCTAAATGCAAAAAATACTGATATAAGTTCATCTAGCGTAACTTTAAATAATGGTAATTCTAGTGATTTTTCAGCTACTAAACAATCAGTTGTAAATGTTTTAGGAGAATTATTTACAAATAAAGCCTTAATAGATTGCTCTACTACTAATGATGGTTTAATTAAAGGAACTAATTTAGTTACCGTGCAAAATGGTTCTATTGTTAATTCTAATATTAATAGTAGCGGTAGAGTAGATATAATAGGTGGTGGCTCTTGTGCTAATAACACAACTACTACAATTAATAAAGCAATAGAAACCAATGAATTAGTAGCTAGAAGAGGTGCAGTGATTAATGCAGGTAGTAATTTTAACAATGCTACAATTGATAATGCTACTATAAAAGGAGATTTAACTAGCAAAAATCCTAGTGGAACGCTACTAATTGCAAATGGGGCTGAAGTTAATGGCGGAAATATTAATGTAGCAGGTAATATAATCTTAAGCAATGACGCTCAAAATCTAGGAGAGCATAATGGAATTAGTCCAGAGCCACCTGCTGCTAATAAGAAAACTACCATTAACTCTACTATAAAAAATGCTAATGATATTACTTTAGGAAAAGATACAACGATAAATGCAGATATTAATAAAGCTAATAATATTACAGCTACAAATGCTACATTGAACTCAAGTAATGTAAATGCTAATAATCTTAATGCTAATAATTCTCAAATAGGTAAAGATGATAAGAGTTCTAATATTATCTTGCAAGGAATGGCAAATATAGCAAATAGCGTAATTGATGCGACAATTAATGCTATAAAAGATATTGTTGTAACTTCAGATGATAAGAATAATCCAAGCAAGATTAATTCTAAACTAACTTCAAAAGAAAATATCACAATCAAAGGAAGCGAGCCTACGCAAGTTAATGCTGATTTAAAAGCAGATAAAAATATCAATGTAACTAATGCAACTATAAAAGATAATACGAATTTAAATGCAAATAATGATATTAATTTAAACAACACTAAATCAAATAATATTAAAGCTACTTCAAATTCTGGGAATATTACTATTAGTGGTGGAGAGTTTAAAGGAAAAGACGCAATAATCACTGCAAATAATGGAAAAACCACATTAACTAATAATGCTAAAGTTTGCTCTAGCATTGATACTAAGGATTTGGATTTAAATAACAAAGCTAGTATTTGTAGCGATGATACAACTCCTGTTACAATCACTAGCACAGGCTTAAGCAATATTGATGGTAAAAATGGTGTTAATATAGGCAAAAATGTTACATTTAATGCGAATAATTTGGATATTAAAAATATTGATGATAAGTCTAAATTAGACGCTAAATTAAATGCTAGTGGGGAATTTAAAGTAAGTAATTCAACTTTAAAAAATGATATAAGCGTTAAAGGAAATAAAGCTTGTTTTAAACCAGATAGCACGACAACTCTTAAAGGAAAAGTAGAAGTAGATTGCCTAGATTCTAATCAAACTACATTTGATGGCGAAGTTATAGCTAAGAATGTAAAAGATAATGGCTCACAATTTAACAATAAAACTACAATAGATGGTGGGACAAATGATTTAAATAATTCAACATTTAATGATGATTTAACACTAAAAGGCAAAGGCAATACTAAATTAAGCAATGCTTCTATGAAAGATTTAGTAAATGAAGCTATTAAAGTGGTATTAGATAATATTAAATCATTTAATAATATTACAAATCAAAATGGCGGAGATTTAAGCATTAATAATACTGATAAAATCGCTGGAACAAGTATTAAAAATAATGGGGATAAATCTAAATTAGACTTTAATAATATAGGCGAATTAGCAACCAAAATTACAAATGATGATGGCGGTATTTTAAGTCTTACAAATGTTAAAAATGTAAGCGAAGATATTACAAATAATTCAGAATTGAATGTAAATAATTCTATTATTAATGCTGCTATTAAATATGACAATAATAAGTGTGGGACATTAAAAACTAGCAATGGAATTTATAATAACAATGTAGAACAATGCAATATAAATGCGAACTTAAATAATACCTTTAATAAAGATATTTTAGTGCATAATCATTCAGAGATTTCAGGTAATTTCACTGCAAACACATTTAAAACAAATACGCTAAATGCTGATAATGCCTTCATAGAAATTACAGGAACTAAACCTATATCAAGCATTGATGATTTGGCTACAAATACTTATGATAAGACAAGCGATTTAAAAAATAGCACTTATACAATCAAAAATTCAACAATAAGAGCTACTAATACAAATAGCAATGGCATAGGTGGAATTAGAGCTGATAATTTAATAGTGGATAATTCACACATTCAAGCACAAGTTGTAACTAATACTCTAAATGCTAATAATTCTAAGTTTTATATTTATGGTGGTGGAATTGATACTAGTTTAGAAGATAAATTCAGTGGTCCTATTATAGTAAATAAAGAAGCTTTAGGAGAAAATAACGAAATCGTTTTATACAATACGAACTTAAGTAAGTTAATAAATACAAGAGTTCCTATTGCTATTGTAAATGGTAAAAAAGAAGATAATGAAAAAGATAAAGCTTACTTTAAAGTAACTTATAAAACCGTTTTAGCTACTTATAATACTAAGGTTTTAAGCTTTGATGAAATAGGTAAAGATGGAGTATGGAGTTTAGGTTTAACAGATAAAGAACCAATAATTAATAAAGATAGCATTAGGTCTAATTTAGAAATAGATAAAGAAGCTTTAAAAGGTTTTGGTAAGGTTAGTGCTGATGATAAGGATTTATTGACTTTAGAATATCTTGACCCAGCTGTTACAAGTGCGATTAAAAACATAATGTATACACCATATTATGTTGCTAGATATTATATTGATGATAATGACTTAAGATTTAATTACTTAAGAAATGATGATAAAAATAAAGGTTTTTGGATAAATTCTGATTATGGTTATTTTGAAACAGATTCAAATAATTTAAAAGGTAGCAGAGTTAATGTAGGAGTAGATAATAAAGTATCTTTAAAAAATCTTGATGTAGCTTATGGTATAAAAGCTTCTAAAGCAAAACTAAAAGCTAATAAAGCATTAAGCACTGATGTTGGAATAACTGGCATTGGACTTTATGCTAGCACGAATTTTAATTCGGGATTTTTCGTTGATTATGACTTAAATTTACTAACTTTAAAGGGTAATTATAAGAGTGATTTAGCGATGATAAATACTACAAGATATGATAATTTATGGCAAGCAAAAGTTAAAGTAGGACAAAGATTTGGCTCTGATTATTATGTAGAACCTAATGTTAAATTAATAGCTACTCGCTATCCAAAAGTAAATATTGATGGAGCAGTATTAGGAATTCAAACAGAACAAGCAGCTCAATATACTGCAAAAGCAGGTATTAAAGCTGGTGCTAAAATCAATGATAAAGTAGGTTTAAATACTGAATTTGCTTATATTAAAGACTTAAACGAAAGTCCAAGTAATAGTGCTAATGATGGTATGACTTATTATTTTGAAAGGGTTCAAGATAGAGGATTTGAAATCAAATTCGGAGCTGATTATAAACCTAGTGCTAATACTAACATTAATTTAGATTTTGCTAAGAGCATTACAAATCACTTTAATAATAACTACAATATAAACTTAGGATTTTCTTATAATTTTTAAAATCAAGCAAGGCTTTTTTAAGTCTTGTTTGATTTATCTTCAATCAACAATGCTTTTAATATTTTTAACTTATAAAAATTTTTATCTTTTCTAAATTCTATAAATAAAAAGGATTTTTAAAAGATTAGCAAGACTTTTAAGCCTTGCTAATAAGATTTATACATTAAATCTAAAGTGCATTATATCGCCGTCAATTACTTCGTAATCTTTACCTTCTAAGCGTAATTTACCTGCTTCTTTAGCTTTTGCTTCGCCACCACAATTTACGAAATCATCATAGCTAATTACTTCAGCTTTGATAAAGCCTTTTTCAAAATCATTATGAATTACACTTGCAGCCTTAGGAGCTTTATAACCTTTATGAATAGTCCAAGACCTAACTTCTTTAACCCCGCAAGTAAAATAAGAAATCAAATTAAGCTTAGCAAAACTTGTCCTAATAATAGCTGCTAAACCGCTTTCATTTACGCCTAATTCTTTTAAAAACTCATTAGCTTCAGCTTCGTCCATTCCAACCAAATCTTCTTCAAGCTTAGCACATAATTTTAAAACACTATGATTTGATTTGGCTGCATATTCACGCACCTTTTTTACATAATCATTATCATCTAATAATTCATCTTCGCTTACATTAACGCCATAAATTACTTCTTTAGCACTAAGTAATCTTAATTCTTTATTTAAAGTTATAAAAGCTTCACTATCACGATTTGCATATTCACTAGCTAATTTGCCATCTTCAAGGTGTTTTAATAAATCCTGTGCTAATTCAAGGCATTCTTTAGCACCTTTAAGATTTGCTCTTGCTTCTTTGCTAAGTCTATCAAGCTTTTTATTAAGTTGTTCAATATCAGCTAAGATTAATTCAAGATTTATGATTTCTATATCTCTTAATGGGTCAACCCCACCTTCAACATGAGTGATATTTTCATCATCAAAACATCTTACTATATGTAAAATCAAATCAGTTTCACGAATATTTGCTAAGAATTTATTCCCTAAACCTTCGCCTTTACTAGCACCCTTTACAAGACCTGCAATATCTACAAATTCTATCATTGAGTGCATTATTCTTTCAGGATTTACTATATTTGCTAAGACTTTTAATCTCTCATCAGGCACTTCAACAATAGCTTTATTTGGCTCAATGGTGCAAAATGGATAATTTGCTGCTTGAGCGTTTGCTGCCTTTGTTAAAGCATTAAAAGTCGTGCTTTTACCAACATTAGGGAGTCCAACAATACCTACGCTAAGGCTCATTTTGCACTCCTTGCCATTCTAAGTAAATTTATAATATTCATTCTAACTCCAGCTGCACTTGCTCCATAAGCATTCTCGCCCCATACTTTTTCTACATAAGCAGGTCCAGCTATATCTAAATGCAACCATTTGTCTTTATATTCTTTTCTAATAAACTCGCCTAAGAACATTCCTGCACTAATTGCTCCACCATATCTTGAGCTACCTGTATTGCTAACATCAGCTATTTTGCTTTTAATAAGCTCTTTAATGTGTGGATTAAAATGTAAAACGCAAGTGTATTCGCCACTTCTTTTTGAATTGTTATAAAACTCGTTTTGCAAGTCTTCATTATATCCCATAATACCACTTGTATATTCGCTAAGTCCAACCACACAAGCACCTGTTAAAGTAGCTAAATCTATTAATAAATCAGGCTTTAAATCTTGAGCAAAACTCAAGCAATCTGCTAAAACCAATCTTCCTTCAGCATCAGTATTTCTTACTTCTATACTTACACCTTCTCTTGAAATCAATACATCATCAGGCATATATGATTTTTCGCTTATGCAGTTTTGTGCTGCACCTATAATTCCGTGTATTTCATAAGGTAGTTTTAACATACTAGCTGCTTTTAAAATACCTAAAACAGCAGCCGCACCACTCTTATCAGCTTTCATAGTTAGCATATAATCAGCTGGTTTAAGACTTAGCCCACCTGTATCATATACAAGTCCTTTTCCTATATAAACTATTTTTTTAATAGCGTTTTGTGGTTTATAAGCTAAGTGGATTAATTTTGCAGGATAACTACTTGCACGATTTACTGCTAAAAATGCGTTCATTCCTTCTTTTTGTAAATAATCATCACTATAAACATTGCATTCTAAATCAAATTCTTTAGCTAATTTTAAAGCGTCTTTTTCAAAACTAAGTTGATTATAAGTGCTTGGAATTTCATTTACTATATTTTTTACATCTTCACAAGCATTTGCTAATACTTTACCTAGTTCAACGCCTTGTTGAATATCATCGTTTTGTTGTGTTTCAAGGCTTATTAATTCTATTTTAGAATTCTTAGGCTCTTTATGATATTTGTTAAACTCATATAAAGATGAAATAACAGCATAAATATGAGCATAAGCACTATAAAACTCACAACCAAGATTAATAAATTCAAGGCTAATGCTTTTTATATTTAAGCTCTTAATGCTCTTAATCGCACTACCTAAACTAGCTATAAAACTAGCATAAGTTAATTCATCGTTTAAGCCAACATAAAGCGTTCTTTTAGCTAGGTTGCAAATCGCTCCAACTCCTTTATAATCATTTATTTCAAAAAATTCTTTATCATCAAATCTACTTAAATCTTTGTTTTGTATCAAACAAACTTTAAAATCAGTATTTTTTTCATTAAATACTACTTTCATTTTTTTTACCTTTCTTACTTAATAATTTATTTTCTAAACTTTTAAAAGCATATAAAATTAAGCATAAAAATCCTACAACTAAAATTCCTGCCAAATACCAATGGTCTTTCGCCCAATTAATAATCTCCCATATATGCTCGCCAAAAATATACACTATAAAAATAGTAATAGCAGCCCATACTTGAGCTGAAATAAAATTAATTATTGCAAATTTCTTTGCACTATAATTAGTAAGCCCTATACTCATAGGAATAACGGTTCTAAAACCATACATATAGCGTTGAATAAATATTATAGGCCAGCCGTATTTTTGAAGTAAAATCTGTGCTACTGCAAATTTTCGCCTTTGTGTTTTTAGCTTTTTTCTAATATAGCTTTTTGAGTATCTTCCTATATAAAAATATATCTGATCGCCCAAAAATCCCCCACAACCTGCTATAAATGTGATAAGTCCTATATGAATATGCTCTCCGTGAGCTGCAAGTCCTGCTAGTATTAATGCAGTTTCGCCTTCTAGCGTGCACCATAAAAATATAATAATACTAGCAATTACGATTTTATCTCTAAATAAGGAAGTTAAAACCCCCTCAGGGTCAGCAAAAAAGGAATTTATAAAATTAATTATCATATCCATTGCTAATCCTTTAAAATGCAATAAATATCATCACAATGCTCTTTTAAAGCTTTATATCCACCGATATTTATATCTATTAAAAAACAACTCTTAATCTCTTTAGCACCTGCTAATTTTAATAATTTCATACAAGCAATGCTAGTGCCACCCGTTGCTAATAAATCATCCATAAAAAGAACTTTTACATCTTTTTTGCCTAAAAATGCGTCCTTTTTCATCTCTATTTTATCTTTGCCGTATTCTAAATCATATTCAATACTTAATAGCTCTCCTGGGAGTTTATTTTTCTTTCTAATTGGAACAAAAGGGATATTTAAAATAGCTCCTAATGCAGCTGCAAAAATAAAGCCACGACTTTCAGCTCCTACTAAAAAATCAAATTCTTCATCTTTATATTTATCTTTTAAGTGATTTATTAAAACTTGCCAACCTTCTTTATCTGCTAAAAGCGTGGTAATATCTGCAAATACAATTCCTTCTTTTGGGTAGTTTGGATATCTTTTTATCTTCTCATTTAATAATTTTTCTATATTCATATTAATCCTTATAATAAGCTTTCAATTTTTGCTTCTAATTCTTTGATTTTTGTATTTAATTTATTATTTTCTAAGCGATATTGAGAATTTCTTGTCCTAAGGCTTGTTAATTCACTTTTTACCTTATCTAATTCTTCATTTAATACATCTATATTTCCTAAAGAGCGTTGAAGTTGTGTTTGTAGCTTTCTCATAACCACTTCTGTATCATCAAAATTAGTTTTTAAAAACTCTTTTGAGGCTCTTTCTTTATTAAGTAATGATTTATAATAATAAGTCATCACTAAAAAATAAATACATATACAAACTAAAGCAGTAATAACCATCCAAATAAATAACATTTATTGCCCTAATTTTTTTACTCTATTTTCGTGTCTTCCACCAAGAAATGGGGTATTTATAAAGGTTATGATTAATTTTTTTGCAAGTTCAAAATCAACAAATCTAGCGCCTAAAGATATAACATTAGCGTCATTATGTTCTCTTGCTAATCTTGCATAATCTTCGCAATGACAAAGTGCTGCACGAATATGCTTATGACGATTTGCCGCTATGCTAATTCCTATACCACTTCCGCAAATAATAACACCTATTGCATTTGTATCGTTTTTAAGCTCATTTGCTAATTTATTAGCATAATCAGGATAATCCACACTATCATCACTATCACAACCAAGATTTATACATTCGTATTCTTTACTAAAGTATTCAATCAAACTAAACTTTAACTTAGTTGCTGCGTGGTCGTTTGCAAAATAAATTCTCATATTTTTCCTTAATATAAAATAATTTTAGTTTAATATTTAAGAGTTAATTAATAATACGCTCTTGCTTCTCGTTTTAAATCTCTTTCTTTGATTGCTTGACGCTTGTCGTGAAGATTTTTTCCTTTTGCTAAAGCTAGAGTTCCTTTCAAAATCCCACGCTTAAAATAACAATTTAGTATTACTAAAGTAAATCCATCTGTGCTGATTTTACCTATTAATTTATCAATTTCTGCACGATGAAGCAATAATTTCCTAGCTCTTCTATCTTCGTGAGTGAAGTATTTATTCGCCGTATTCATATGACCTATGTGGCTATCAAGTAGCCAAGCTTCACCTTTGATTATCCTTACAAAAGAATCTTTTAAATTGATTTTGCCGTGTCTTACAGCTACAACTTCGCTACCTAATAAGGCAAAACCACATTCATAAGTATCAATTATGCTATATTCAAATCTTGCTTTTTTATTCTCTGCAACGCTTTTCATTATTATCCTTAAAATGAGTATATAAGACCGATTTTAGCGTAATTTTGATTAGCAATTAAACTTAAACGATAATTTTTATAATCAAAATAAGTATTAAGATTTATATGTTTTTTATCAGCACTAATTTTTATACCAAAATTATCAAAATCCTTTAAATAACCTATGTTTAAGCCATAATTATTAGCCCCTATAAAAAAACCTTCATAATAATACCCTAAGAAAAAATTAGCAAAAACCCTAGCCTTTTTATATCTAATTCCTAATTCAAATTCATAGCTAATCTTTTCGTATTCGCTAATTTTTATAGGGCTTATATAATTTTTATTAAAGTTTAATATATTTAAACTATGAGATAATTTATCATTTAGACTAAGAATACTTATCTCAAAATCAAGGCTATTTTTTTTATCATATTCATAAAACAATCCTACTTTATGAAAGTTCTTTTTATAATCAGTATTAAGCGATACAAAACGAATTGGAATTAGGCTTGATTTAAGATTAACACCATAGTTTTTGGCATACATACTTAAAGCTGATGAGCAATTTTTATGCAAAAATGTATAAGTATCATAAATCTCATCTTCGTAAAATAAAGCTGATAGATTGGCTTCTTGGCTATCATCTAAATTAAGCGGATAGCATTTTACTTGTCTTTCATCATCTTCATAAAACTTAATTAATTTATCCTTAGGCAAAATTTGCATAATGCCTTCTACTCCAAAAAGTGCTGATAAATTATCTTTAATATTTAAATTACTATTTAGATTAAAACTAGCTGCTCTATTATTATAAGCTAAAAATATATGCCCAAACATAGTATCAAGTCGCTTGTAGCTATCACTTACATAACAAACACTAATATCACTTGCTCTTAAAAAAATACTAATAATTAATAAAAACACAAATTTCATCTTATTATTTTACTTTTTTTGTTAGCATAAAAGGTAAAAAAAGGAGAAAAAATGGAAATAATTGAACTATTCAAAAATGTCAAATATCCTAATTTTCAAAAGGATATTGTAAGTTTTGGTTTTGTAAAAAGGTGCGAATTAGCAGGAGATATTATCCTAATGGATATTGAAATTCCAGCTGCAAGTGTAGAAATAGCAAATGCTATTAGAAATGAATGTGAAGCAATAGCTAGAAATAATCATTATAAACTTGAGCTTAAAATCATTCAACCAAAATTAGAAGAGCCAGAAGTAAAAAGACCAAAAATCAAAAATCTAGCTCCACAAATTAAGCATTTTGTGATGATTAGTAGTGGAAAAGGTGGAGTTGGCAAAAGCACAACTACTCTAAATCTAGCATTATCACTTGCAAAACTTGGTAAAAAAGTAGGAGTGCTAGATGCTGATATATATGGTCCTAATATGCCAAGAATGCTTGGTGCTGAAAACGAAAAACCTGTAGTAGTAGGCAATAAAATCCGTCCTGTTAAAGCTTATGGAATTGAGTTTATGAGTATGGGAATTTTAATTGAAGAAGGACAAGGATTAATGTGGAGAGGCTCTATGGTTATGAAAGCGATTGAGCAACTTTTATGCGATGTGTTATGGAGTGAGCTTGATGTATTATTACTCGATATGCCTCCAGGGACAGGTGATGCACAAATTACTCTAGCTCAAAGCGTGCCTGTTAGTGCGGGAGTTTGTGTTAGCACCCCACAAGCAGTAAGTCTTGATGATAGTAAAAGAGCTTTAGATATGTTTAATAAATTAAATATACCTGTAGCTGGTGTAATTGAGAATATGAGTGGTTTTATTTGTCCTAATTGCGATGTTGAGCATGAGATTTTTGGTAAAGGTGGAGCGCTTAATTTAGCTCATGAATATGATTGCTCTGTTTTAGCTTGTATTCCTATTGATTTATCAATTAGAACGGGTGGAGATAGTGGTAAGCCTATTTCTATGTGTGAGCCAAATTCAATAGTAGCAAAAAGATATGAAGAAGCTGCATTTAAATTAATTGAGTTTTTAAACACTACTAAAGCTGATAATTCTAGTATTCAACCAACGACAAACACTCCGGCTTGTCATTAATAAAAAGAAGGGTTTTTAAACCCTTCTTAAAATTACTTAGCATTTGTAAATTCTAAACTGAACTTACCACCATGTAAATCACTTGTATTATTAAGATTAATTACTTCTTTAATGTATTGCTTTTTAGCATTATCAGGTGTTAGTGTGATAGTTACTTCGCCTGTTTTTGGATTTTTAGAAAAGCTTGAGCCATATTCAGCATTAAATGATAATTCATTAATAATAGCACCAGCGTCTTTATAATATAAAGAACTCTTTAAAGGTATTTTTGTTCTTTCGTTTTTCTTATTTAAATAATAAAGCTCTAAATCTGTTGTAGGATTTAAAGTAATTTTGTCAGTATTTGTTACTTTATTATCTTTATAAGTAACATTAGTAAAGATAAATGAGTATTCATTAGCTAAATTAGTGCTAGCTCCATCTAAAGAAACTTTTGATGATTTTAATAATGAAAACTCAGCAACACTTGGCTTAGCTAAACTTGCATTAGTATCTATTGTTTTATTATCTGGAGTTTTTTTGTATTTAGTGTAAGCTAATTCTAAATCTACAGATATTTTATCTTTTGGTGCAGCAAATCCAGCTATAACAGCATTAATGTTATTTGTTTTTGTATTGTTATATAAATCTTCTAATTTTTTATCAAAATCTTTATTTAACTTATCTTTTGTAATGATAACTCTATCTACTAGAATTTGATTTGCACCATTAATTGTCGTATTAAAGCTTTTATCCGTATAATTTTCATCAATATTTACTAAATATCTATCTTTAGCTTGTTTATCAGTATTATCAAAATTTAATTCATACTCAAGATTATGGTCTTTGCTAAATTTATGATATACATAATTTAAGCTATTTGTATCCTTAGCACCTAAATTATTAAATACATAATAAATCTTTAAGCTATTATTATCGCCTACTTCACTCTTAAAGAATGTTTTTTCATCTGTAAAGGCATTGTTTATTATAGGAGTTCTTAAAACATATTCCTTAGTGCTAGCAAAATTAATACTTATAGCACTTTTACTATCAATTAAACAACCTACTTTTCCATATTCATCTACTTTATTATTGATAGCATTTACATTACATAAACCTTTAATACTATCTGGTTTTGTGAATTTACCTTCGTATAATTTAAGTTTTGCATCAGTTGATAATGGGAAATTTACAACTGCGTCATTGATTTTATAGGTATTATTATTGTCTTTTACAAACGCAACTTCATTGCTATCAGATATAGTATTTTTATTAGTTGCATTTAAACTAAAATCATAATTTTTACCTTGACTATCTTCTACACTTAAAGTAGTTTTTGTTAAAGCAAATTCTTCATTTGTTACTATTAGCTTATCTTTAGCATCTTTTAATCCCGCATTAAATACTGCTACTTTTCCACCCGCAAGAGCATTTTCTCCAGCTGTAAATGTAGTGCTTGTAGTGTATTCAACTAAAGCAGGTCTTAAACTAAAATCATTAGTGCAATTTCTAGCTTTTACAGGCACTTCAATTAGGCTTTTAGCGTCTTTATTGTTATTGTTTTTATTGATTTCTTCTTGAACTTGAGATTTAGAATATATTGTATAGCATACTTTATATCTACCTACTTTTAAATCATCAATCTTTACAACGCCATTATAAAACGGATAAGCACCACTAAATCCTGTTTGAGTAAATATTGCATTGCCTACTAAATAATCATTTTCATGACTAATATTAACCTTGCTTGTTCCATTGTCATAATAAGTAAGATTTGCTGATTTCAATATTGCATTAGTATTTGCATCTATTACATCAAAAGTTACAAAATTATCAATATTATTTAATTTATTTGATGATTTTGCACTTTGAATACCTAAATAAACAGGTTCTCCAGCTATTCTAGTATTTGCAGTTGTAGGATTAAAACCTGTGCTAGTGCTGTTTAATACAGGCATTTTATCAGGGTCTTGTTTATTCCAAATAGAACCAAAATCTACATTACTAGCATTAAAATTAATATCGCTAATAATTACATAAAACTTACCTGATGATTTAGCATTAATGATAGTATTTGAATCGGTTTCAAAAAATGGTCTATTATCAGCATAAAAACCTTTATCAAGTGTAAGTTCTAATAGTATTGATTCACCAGATTTATATTTAATTGCATCTAATAACCCTTCATCAACTCTTAATGCCATAACATCAGTTGTGTATTCACTTGAAAAATAGCCATTCTTTTCACTATCTTCACTAATTACTTTAAAGCCACCATCAGTTTTGCTTAATTTATAAGTTTTGTATTTGAAATCTTTAAATTTAAATTTCATATTAGAGCAGTTTTTACCACTACTTATATCGCATTCTTGTTTATTTTCAAAGCCTAATCTATTAGGGTCTAAATCAACGCCTTCGTATGTAAATGATAATTGAGCATTATTATTTACTCCGTATTTAAGCTCTGTTACAACATAAAATTCTTTATCATTAAAGCTACTTGGTAAATTTTCAACTTTTGCTTTTCTAGGAACTAAATTTTTATCAATTTCAGTAGTTTTAGCTCCATCAGCGTCAGGATAAAAATGTAAATAATATCTAGCACCAATTTTGCCATTTGAAGAATTGCCGTATTTTTTCGCATCATCATATCTAAAACTTGTAGGTCTAGTATTTAAAGTAAATATATGCTCTTCACCAGAAGTTGCTCTAGTATAAATATTGCTTCTATCTATTGAGTAATTAGCGATTGCATATTTACCATCTAAACTACTTATATAGTTTTGTAAAAACTCATTAGCTGGTTTATTCCATAATAATTTGCTAGATTGCATAGCTTCAAACTTTGCATAACCATTTTGATTTTTACTTCCATAATATTGTAAATTAATAAAATAGCATTTTCCTATCTTATTATTATTACCAAAAGCATTAGAATTATTAATACCTTGATCTAAATTCTTATTAAAAAAAGGAAACACATTATCTTTATTATTAAACTCATTAGTTCCGTATAAGCTTATATTTTTTAAAGTAATTGCTTCGGTTATTTTTCTTAGATTATAAGTTTTATAATACATATCTTTATAATAACCATCTGGATAATGTCTAACATAGGTATCATCCCCTCTAAATTCTGCAGAACCATAAAGGTCTCCACTAATTCCAAAAGGAACTACTTGACCATATTCATTTTTTATCCCACCATATTGAGCCATACCTGTTGTATAGTCTAAAACATGATCACTAGCAGTAGAAGCTCTAAATTGATAGCCTAAACCCCATAAAGAATGGAAAAATCTAACATATTTTCCATGAGCGCTTAAACTATTCCAATCACTAGAACCACAACCTGAACCACTTCTAAACCTACGATCATCCCAGTGATAAATCTGATTACACCAAGCACCTCTATCTTTGCCACCTGATATTGTTCTTTGAGCTAAAAGAGCCCAACTTTGATACATATTAGAGCGTTTTGAACCTGTTCCTGGTATCATTTGTCCATTTTGTATACCTAGATTTTGATTTACGAAGTTTTTAAAATCATTAGGAAAAGAGCCAAGATTAATATTATCGCTTAGATAAAAACTAAATGGATTGTATTCTTTTTGATTGTTAGCAACTACTAATAATCTACCTGTAGTATTTACGCCAAAATCTTTATATGATTCTTGATAATTTCCTAAGTTGTATTGATATATAGTAGTATCATATTTAATACTTGGGCTTATCTTATCTTTTGAAACATATAATCCTTTATCAAGATTAGCTTTATTAATATTTGCAATAAACTCACTAGCATTTGGAATTTTATTTGTTCCTAAATCACTACTACCATCAACCATACAATACACATTATCTCTATAATTTGCATTATCTGCTTCAGGATTTCCGCTACCATCTTTATAACTATAAACTTGCATTAAAGAAGCACAATCATAATAAGCCCAAGCATCACTACCAGGTCTTCCGTGAAGACAACCAATGATTGCATTATCACGACCATAATTATAAAAGTCTTGTATTAATTCAAGTTTAGTACGTGCAGCACCATACGCATTATCAACATTTCCAATAAAAATACCTTTAATTTTATTTTCTGTTGTTACCATACTCCCGTGCAATACACTTATCGCACATAGGGATAGAAATATCGTTTTTTTCATATTTTCTCCTAAAATAAAAAAAGTATATTTATTTTACATAAAACTTATCAATTAATGCTATAAATTATAAAAATATTTCAATTTAAGGAAAAATAATGTTTAAAGACTATTTATGCTTAGGTGTGATAGGAAATGTTCCTAATCATTTAAATCAAGCTAACGAAGCTAAAGATTTTACTGAATTACATACAAGTGATTTTGCACCTAAAGGTGTGTTTCCATTCTACTCTAAAGATAGTGATAAAGAATATTTAAAGAGATTTTGTATTAGTGAAAATGAGCTTATTTTAGATGGAGATTTTGTTCAAATTGAGCCTGAATTATGTGTAATTTTTAAAGCTTTTTATGAAAATGATAAACTAAGTGATTTAAAACCACAATTTTATGCAGCGTTTAATGACGCTAGTAAAAGAGTAAATGAAAATAAAATATCTTCTAAAAAGAACTTCTCAACTGCTAGTAAAGGTATTGGGAATTTAGTTCCTTTAAATAATCTTGATGAATTAAATGATTATAAAATCCACTGCTATTTAAAAAGAGATAATGAGATAATAAAATACGCAAACGAAGATTATATAAAAAATTATTTTTATTATTCAAATACATTAATCACTTGGCTAATTGATACTATAAATAATCAAATAGACATAGCAACCCTTGAAGATATAAGACCTTTAATAGCTAGTAAGCCTGCAAATTTATTGATATGTTTAGGTGCTTTATCTTATACTCCTTTTGGAGAAAAACACTATTTAAAAAATAATGATGAAATCTTTGTAGCTATTTCTAAAAATGATGAATTTATAAATGTTAAAGATGGCTCTTGCCTTCATCAAATAGTAAAAAGCAATAATTCTAGTAAATAATTTACTAGAATTTATCTTCTAACTTATCGTAACTTTCTTTTAATTGCAACATTATTAAGCATTTTTCAAGGTCTTTAAAATGCGTTGTATCATCTAAGAGCAAAAAGCATTTTTTTAATAATTCTTTATGTTCTTCATAATCATCGCTTACTAATTTTGCAGCTATACTAAAAGCATTTATTAAACTATTTTTCGTGTTAATTTCTAATAAAATATAAGCAAAATCAATATATCTTAAATCATTATAAGAAATCTTATTTGAGCTTTTTAGACAAAAAATCTCTTCATTTATTATGCTAAATCCTTCAATATTTACTATACTAATTTGCTTTTCTTTACACTCATTACAAATTATTTCAAATATCTTTTGCTTTTGCATTATATATTCTTTAAATATTCTTTAATTCTAGCCTTGCACTCATTTGCTAAGCTTTTTGGCTCAAGAATTTTAATATGTGGAATCCATTTAAAAACTAGCCTAATAATCTCATCTTCATAGCTTGTTTCTGTTTCTATTATGATTTTGTCTAAATGGCTTGAGATTATTCTTTGATTTTTTAATATTGCTCTTTTTAAAAAATATTCTTTAGCAACACAATCTAATTCTAAAATAACATTTGTAATATTATTTGATATAAAACTACTTGAATTATTGTTAATCAGCTCTTGTGTGCTTTCATTTGGGATGAATTCTTCTTGTGTGATTAATAAATTTTTGATTTTATATAAAGTAAAGCTTTTAAGTTCAGCTTCTTCACAAGCTAATAAATACCAAATATCTTGATGATTTACTAATTTATAAGGCATTAGAATTCTTTCTTTTGCATTATAAGTTATTTTAATTTTTACCTTATTTAAAATTGCATTAGTTAAGCTCTCATAAACACTGCTAATATCATCAATTTCGTTATTTTTAATATTAGTAATTGGTAGTTCTTTTTGAGTAAAAAGATTGTTTAAAAACTCATCGCTAAGCCTTGTTGGAAGCATAGTAATATCAAATATTTTTATAAGTTTTCTAATCTCTTCGTGATTGCTTTTGATATAAGCTTTATCTAAACTATAATCCCCATTTCTTCTAGCAATTATTGGTAATTTTGATAATCTTTCATTAATATCACGCTGAATAGTCTTAGCATTTACTCCAAATTCTTCAGCTAAATCGTGCTTATTTAATATCTCTTCATTATAAAGTCTTACTAATATTTGAGCTATTCTATATGATGGTTTTTGCATTTTCATCCTCGTTATTTCTTAATTGCCCGCACGCTGCACTAATATCAAGCCCTTTGCTTTGTCTAATGGTAGCGTTTTGTCCGTGTGCTTGTAAATAATCTCTAAAAGCAATTACTTTTTCTTCACTTGGGCGTTTATAGATACTGCCTTCGTGTGGGTTAAAATAAATTAAATTTATCTTAGCTTTTATTCCGTGTAGTAATTTTACTAAAGCCTTTGCGTGGCTTAAATCATCATTAATCCCACCTAAACATAAATATTCAAATAGCACTCTTTTTCTAGCATCTATTGGGAAATTCCTTACCGCATTTAAAACACTTTCAATATTATAAGCCTTATTAATAGGCATTAATTCATCTCTTAAAGTATCATTTACAGCGTGAAGCGAAATTGCAAGTAATACACCTAAATTCATCTTGCCTAATTCTTCAATTTGCTTTGCAAGACCACTTGTTGAGATTGTTTGACGGCGTGGTGATATTGCTAGAGTATCGTTATGAGAAAAGATTTTAATAGCCTTGCTAACTGCTTTTAAATTATCAAGTGGCTCTCCCATACCCATAAAAACTATATTAATACCTTGCTCATAAGGAATTTTTGCGTATTTTTTGATAAATAATACTTGGGCTACTATTTCAGCTGTGCTAAGATTTCTAATAAGCCCACTTTTGCCAGTTAAACAAAAGGCACAACCACTTTTGCAACCTACTTGGCTACTTATACAAATAGTGTATTTTGCACTTTTTTTCACACCATTTTCTATTCTTTCTTTTTTCATAGGTAGCAAAACGCTTTCTATTGTGTGATTATCGTGCAAGGAAAATAAGAATTTAATACTCCCATCAATGCTTGTTTGAGCTATTTTTAAGCTAAGTGGCATAATGTTAAATTCATTTTTTAATTGCTCTCTTAGAGCTTTTGATAAACTTGTAGCTTCGCTAAAATCATTTATATATTTTTGATATACAAATTTTGCTAATTCATTATTTAGATATTTTGGACTAAGGTTATATTCTTCTGGTAAAAAATCTAATAATTCTTTCATAAAAGTCCTTTGTTTTCTAAGTAATTTTCTAGTATTTCATTAGCTTTTGCTATGTTTTTTATATATTCTTCGTGTGCGAATTCATCACAATAATTAGTCGCTACTAAAATTGCACTAGCTGGAATTTTATAATAATTAGCAGTCGCAAAAAAACTAAAACACTCCATATTTTCGCCTAATATCCCGTATTTTTCATTCATTTTCTTAGCGTATTCGTAATTTTTACAAATATAATTAGAAGAATTTAAATTAGAAACTTCATTAGTTTTCATAGGGGTATAAACTAAATCATCTAACATAGCTAATTCAATATTTACAGCACTTTTAAACTCATTTACGCTAAAAAGCTCAATTTCTTTAGTATAAAGCCCCATTGAACCTATAAAAATCAATCTTTTTGGCTGCTTTTTAAGTATTAATTCGCTAAGTTTTATAGAACAATTACTACCTAATCCAATAGGCTCTGCGTAATCATAAATCTCACTTATTCCTGCACTAACTATCATTTATTGCCTTTAATTTTATTTATAATACTTTTTGCATCAAGCCCTAAGCTTTGCATAACTTCATTTGTATTTCCGTGAGTTATAAACTCATCTTCGTATTCATAAGATATTAATTTAATGTCTAAATCATATTCTTTTAAAAAGCTAGAAATTATAGAATTTAATCCGCCTATTTTTGCACTTTCGCTAAAAATATGCCATTCTTTTGAACTCTTAGCAAGATTTAATAAAAACTCTTTATCAAGTGGTTTAGCAAATACTAAATCAATTACATTTGCATTGATTTCTTCACTAACTGCTAAAGCTTTTGCAACGCCTTCTCCAAAACCTAAAAAGCTTATATTAGAATTTACATTTTTAATAAAATGAGTTTTTAAACTTGGCTCATAGCTCTCATCTAAAGCAAAACTTCCCCTTGGATAGCGAATAGCAATTAACCCAACTTTACTTGTAGCGTATTCAAGCAATAATTTAAAACTTTTAGCATTCGTTGGAGCACAAATTTTAAAATTAGGTATGCAAGATATATATGAAATATCAAAAGCTCCTTGATGAGTTTTGCCATCATTTCCTACAATCCCTGCACGATCAAGTGCAAAAACCATATTAAGATTAAGTATTGCACAATCGTGAATTAAACTATCATAAGCTCTTTGCAAAAAAGTTGAATAAATAGCTACAACAGGCATAAAACCACATTTACTCATAGCAGCCATTGAAGTTACTGCGTGAGCTTCTGCTATTCCTACATCATAAAATCTATTAGGATATTTTGCTATTAATTTATCAATTCCTGTGCCACTTGGCATAGCTGCACTAAGACCTACTATTTTTTCATTTTTACTTGCTAGTTCATCTAAAATATCACTAAAAATTGCCGTTACACTAGGTTTTTTTGAACTACTTAAACTCTTACCTGTTTTTATATCAAAAGCTCCAACTCCGTGCCAACTACCCTCATCATTTAAAGAATACTCATAACCATAGCCTTTGATTGTTTGAATATGCAATAATACAGGCTTTTTAAGACTTTTTGCTAGATTTAATGCAGTTATTAAATCAGCAATATTATGCCCATCAATTGGGCCAATATATTCAAGTCCTAATTCTTCAAAAAACATTCCAGCAGGAGTGATTAATTTAAATCCATCTTCAAATCTTTTTGCAGTATATCTAGCACCTTCAGGCAAGTATTCAAGCATTGCTTCAACGCCTTTTTTAAATTTTTGATAAATTGGACTTGATAAACTTTTTGATAAAAATCTTGAAACCGCACCAATAGGCTTACTAATACTCATTTTATTATCATTTAAGATAATAATACTTGGATATTTTCTATCTCCTAATTCATTTAAAGCTTCATAAGCTAATCCACAGCCCATCGCCCCATCACCAATAATAGCAATTGGAATTGCATCTTTTTTATTAAGACTAAAAGCCTTTGCAACCCCCGTTGCAAGAGATATTGAAGTAGATGAATGCCCTGCTATAAAAAAATCATACTCGCTCTCATTTGGCTCGGTATAACCACTAATTCCATTAAATTGTCTTAGATTTTCTAAATTCCTATTTGTTAATATTTTATGTGCGTAGCATTGATGAGATACATCAAAAATTAAAGGATTTTCCTTTATATCAAATAAATGATGAAGAACAACGCTTAGTTCAACCACGCCTAAATTAGACGATAAATGACCGCCGTTTTTGCTAACTTGCTCAATGATTGTAGCTCTTATATCACTACATAATTCTTTTAATTCGTTTTCATTAAGGCTTTTGATATTTTCAATTTTACGCTTCATCTAATATCATACTCCTTGCTTGTGCTAATCTTTCTTTTAAGTTAATTTGAGTATTTAATGTATCTGAATTAATAATCAAACAACCCTTATTAATAGCATCATCAGCTAAGATTTCAATCCTATTTGAACTTAATTCTTTATTTAAATAATCAAAATCCTTAGGATTTACACTGATTTTAATCTTAATGCTTTTATCAATTCCTTGCATTATCGTATTTGCATAAGCTAGAGCAATTTTTGCTGAACTTGTTTCTAGCTCTTTATTTACTACTTCTTTAGCTATTAAATAAGCAGCTTCGTTTAAATCGCTTTTTGTTTTTTCACAAAAATCACTTAATTCTTGGCATTTATTTTCAAGCTTTTTAATACTATTTGATACATTTATACTAAGCTCGTTTATTTTATCTTCATTTTGAGATTTACCTGCGTTTAAACCTTCTTCATAAGCGTTTTTTTTAGCTATTTCAATCTCATTTAAAAGTCTTTTTTCAAATTCTTCTTCTTGTTTTTCAAGTTTCATTTGAAGTTTTACTACATTATCGCTTAAAGTTTCCATTTTTTTAAGCATTTCTTCATTGATTGGATTTGGTGGCGGTGGTGGTGGCGGAGTAATTTCTTTAATTATTACAGGCTCTTCTTTTATTTCTTGTGGAGTTTCAATAACTTCACTAAGCTGCTCTTCACTTGTATCAGTATCAAATGAGCTTAGAATTTTAAATTTATAATTTTGAATATGATGCTCTTTGGCTTTATTATCAATAATAGTTTTCATCATTCTATCATCTCATCACTTTCGCCTAATTGTATTACTCCACTTTCATTAAGCTTTTGAACAACTTCAACGATTTTTCTTTGTGCTTCTTCTACATCTTTTACCCTAACAGCACCTAAAAATCCCATTTCTTCATTAAAACTCTCTGCTGCTCTTTGGCTCATATTAGATAAAAACATACCTTTTAAATCTTCCGTGCTTCCTTTTAAAGCTATCATTAAATCTTTTTTATCAGCTACTTTTAATATCTCTCTAATTGCTGTTGTGCCTAATTTAGTAATATCATCAAAAGTAAACATCATATCTTTAATAGTAGTTGCAAGTTTTTCATCAGTTTGCTCTAAATATGCAATAGTTGATTTGCTTGATTTTTGACCTAGACGATTAAGCACTTCAGCAACTGCTCTAGTCCCTCCAACTTCAACTTTATAAGATGTAAGAGATTGTAATTTACTCTCTAAAACGGTTGAAACTCTTTTAATAATACTTGGGCTAATATCACCTAAAGTAGCAATTCTATGGATTACTTCACTTCTTAAATTATCTTCAAAAAACTCTAAAGTCTCAGCTGCTCTAGTAGGCTCCATATGTGCAATAATTAAAGCTATTGTTTGTGGATATTCATTTACGATAAAGTCAGCTAATTGTTGAGGTTTAATATTGCTAAGATAAGAAAATGCTTGATTTCCATCTAAAGTTTTTGCTAATTTTGATAAGATTTTTTCAGCTTCTTCAATCCCATAAGTATTGTATAAAATCTCTTTAGCAAATTCCAAACCACCATTTTTAATATACTGATTTGACTTAAGTAAAGCGTGAAATTCTTCTAATACAGCAGTAGCTACTGCTCTATCGACTTGCTTTGCACTTGCAATATATTTTGTGATTTCAATTACCATATCTGTATCAAGATTTGAAAATATTAGTGTGCTTGGCTCTTCTCCCATTAGAACCAAAAATATTGCAATTTTTTCTAAAATACTTAAATCATTATATAAGCTTTTTTGTTCGTTGCTTAAATTTGCCATTACATTTCCTTTTGAGATTGATTAAATTCAGCATCGTTTTTTAATAAACTTTTAAATAGCATAGCAACCTCATCACTTTTTTCTGTGCTAATAGTTTTTAATTTTTCAAGTAAAATATCATATTGTAATTCATCTTCACTAAATCCAGCGTCAATTCCAAGTTGTTCTTCAACTCTTTTCTTAGCTTGTTGGTATTTTTCTATCGCATCTTCTTCATCATCAGCACCTTCTTCACGCCTAATTTCTTCTAATTCTTCAGGTGTAAATACCTTATCCTCAAGCATTTTCTTAATAAACGGAGATATAACCTTTTTATAAAATATAAACATTAACACCATAGCAAAAATATATTTTGCAGGTGGAATAAACGGCATTATATAGCTTTCTAAGAAATTAGTAATTTTAATTGATGGTGGAACTGGAGCTTTAATATTATTAAATCTAATATTATCAACACTAACACTATCTCCTCTAGTATCATTAAATCCTATTGCGTTTTTTACCAAACCTTGTAATTTTTTAAGCTCATCATCGCTAATTGCTACATATTTTACTTCGCCATTTTCATCAATTTCGTATTTTCCATCTACTACTACTGCTGCACTAATTCTATTTAAGGTTGCAAATTGACCTTTGATGGTTGTAATTTTTTTAGATATTTCATAATTAATTGTGCTTTGATTTTTGCTATAACTTTCTTTATTTTCTCCATCTTCAATGCCTTGAACAGGTCCAATATTTGATATTGCTCCTGGCACTCCGCCTACTTCTTTACCTTTTTTGCCTTCTTTTTTCTCTTCTAAACTTTGCTCACTTCTAGCGACTGAATTTGGGTCAAACACTTCACTTTGACTATTTGCCTTATCAAAATTAAAATCAGCATTAACTCTAGCAACAACTCTATCCCAACCACCAAGAACAGGTGCTAAAACATTTATAATCTTTTGCTCTAATGAATTTTCATATTCTTTTTTATAATTTATTTGTGCGTTTAATTCATCTACATCAAGCCCTACTTCATCAGCACCTAAATTAACTCCATTTTGGTCAATTATTTTAACATTCTCAACACTTAAACCAGCTACTGATGATGCTATTAAATTTTTAATCCCTAAAACTTGTTTTTGACCTAATTTCATACCCATTTTAATATTTAAAACTACTGAAGCTGTTGGTGGCTCTTTTTCTTTTACAAACAAAGATTCTTTACCAAAAGCAATATGAACTGCAGCTTTATTAATAGGATTTAGGCTCTCAATTGTTCTTGCTAATTCGCCTTCTAAAGCTCTTTTAAACTTGATTTTTTGTTCTTCATCAGTAGCTCCAAATTCTTGTTTATCAAAAATCTCAAAACCTACTTTATTATCCTTTAAAATTCCAGCACTTGCCACTTCTAAACGCTGCTTATAAACATCAGCACTTGGAACTAAAATGGTGCTTTCATCTTTTAAAATATAATTTATCTGATTTTTTTCTAATATTGACACAACTGCAGCTGAATTTTTAGTATCTAATTCATCAAATAAAACAGAATATCCAGAGTAGTTTTTATTATTACCAGAATTATATACGAGTAAAAAAACTATAAAAGCAACGGTTGCAATAATGGCTGCTAATATAGTTAGTTTTTGTTTTTTTTCTAAACCCGAATAGAACTTGCCTATTCCTTGTAAAAATTGCTTAATCATTTATCATTCTTTAAATATGAGCCAAGCCATTTTATATTTGTTTTATTTTTTAAGATTTTTTGCACATTCAAATCATCAATATGTCCGTCAAAATCAATAAAAAAACTATATTCAAATTCTTTTTTCTTTAAAGGTCTTGATTCAATTTTAGTTAAGTTGATATTTGCTTCTTTAAACTCATTAAGCAAATCAACTAAAGCACCTGCTTTATGTGCTGTATTTGCTAGAATTGATGTTTTAGAATTGCTTGATTTTTCGCAAGAATGTTTGCTAAGCACTAAAAATCTAGTTTTATTTGCCTTATTATCTTCAATACACTCAAACATTAAAGGCAAATCGCTTAATTTTGCTGCAATTTTTGAGCAAATTGCAGCTGAGTTTGGCGTATCTTTTGCTAATTTTGCAGCAGCGGCTGTGCTTTTTGTAGGGACAAACTCAATGTCTAAAATATTATGAGCTTCTAAGAATTTTTTGCACTGATTATAGCCTTGTGGATGAGAAAAAATCACTTTAATATCTCTTATATCATCAGTTGTGCTTGCGAATGAATGATGAATATCTAAATAATTTTCAGCAAAAATCAAAATATCATCGTATTTTGCAAGACAATCAAGAGTAGCTCCAACTCCACCTTCTGTATTGTTTTCTATAGGAACTACTGCATAAGATACTTCATCGTTATTTAAACTAACAAAAACATCTTCAATAGTAGCAATCTCAATATATTCACTAAGCGCTCCAAACCATAATCTTGCTGCTTGATGAGTATAAGTGCCAATTGGACCTAAAAACGCAACTCTTTGTGGTAATTCAAGATTTCTTGAAATTGCAAAAATCTCTTGATAAATTGCTTTAATTGCGTCTTTTTCTAATAAGCCTTTGCTGTTTTCACTTAGTCTATTTATTATCTCGTTTTCTCTTACAGGACGATAAATTGGACTACCTTCATTATGCTTTAAAATACCAACTTGCTTTACAAATTCCATTCTTTGATTTAATAATTTAATTATTTCATCATCAATTTTATTTATATTTTGTCTAATTTCTTCTAAATTCATAATATACTCACAAACAAGATAATTCATTAGCTATTAATTCATCAAAACTTTGAGCTTTATTTATTAATTTTAACTCATTGTTATATAAAGAATATTCAGCAACCTTTGTTCTTGAATTATAATTTGAGCTCATTACAAATCCGTAAGCTCCTGAACTTTTAATAACTACTAAATCATTTGCCATTAAAGGTGGTAAAACTATATCTTTTGCTAAGAAATCTCCACTTTCACAAACTCCACCAACTAAATCAGCTTTGCTACTTTCGTTTAGTTTATTTACACTAGGAAAGCTTAAAATCTCGTGGTATGCTTCGTATAAACTTGGGCGAATTAGTTCACACATAGAAGCATCGCATATTACAAATCTTTTTCCTTCGTTAATTTTTTCATATAAAACCTTGCTTACTAAATAACCTGCATTTCCTACAATATAGCGACCTGGCTCACAGCAAATTGTCAAATCTTGTGCTTTTGCAATATTTTTAATCATATGTGCAAACTCATCTAAATTAGGCTCGATTTCATCATTTTTGTATTTGATACCAACTCCGCCACCAATATCAAAAAACTTAATATTTAGCCCTGCGGTATTTAGCTCTTTTATAAATTTTTCTACCAAAATAGCAGCTTGGATAATACTACTTAATTCTAAGATATTTGAACCTATATGAAAATGAACTCCTACTGGATTTAAATAATCTGATTTATGTGCTTTTAAAAACATAACCCTAGCATTATCTAGGCTAACTCCGAATTTGTTTTCTTTAAGACCTGTTGAAATATAAGGATGAGTTTTTGCATCTATATTAGGATTTACACGAATACTTATATTTACTACTTGGTCTTTACTCTTTGCAATACTTTCTAAAAGCTCTAATTCAGCACTACTTTCTACATTTATATAAAGTATTTTTTGCTCTATTGCAAATTCTAATTCACTTGCACTTTTACCAACCCCACTAAAAATTATTTTATAAGGTTTAGCACCTACTTTTAAAGCTCTTCTAATCTCATTAGCACTAACACAATCAAATCCACTATCTAAATTCGCTAAAAACTTTAATAAAGATAAATTTGAATTAGCCTTAACCGCGTAAAAAATATTATTTTTAGCTCCACTAAATGCTTTTTTAATACTATTAAATCTATTTTCAATCTCGTTAAAATCATACAAATAAAAAGGTGTATTAATACCATTTGCAAGTTTTAAAAAGTCCATTTTTTGCTCCTTTTATAATCACTTATTTTTATTAAACTTCATTAATGAATATACAATAATTATACTTATTGGCAAAAGAATAGCTAGTTCAGGATTTATACTACCATTACTAGCAAATCTTAATAGCAAAAATAAAACTCCATAAACTAATAAAGATAAACTTGTATATGTTAAAGCATAGATATTTAAATCATTATATCTTGGCATAATAGGAATATTGTAAAAAATTATAAGCATAAAAAATGGAGCATATAATAAAAATATACTTTGCTTATAAATACTAGCTCTTGCTATGTTTTTATTAGCTTCAAAATTATTAAGATAAAAAAATGCGTCTTTTAAAGAACTATCATCAGTGCCTAAATTATCAAGCAAACTTGGGTTAAAATCTTTTAAAATCATTTCTTTTTCTAAATTTTGATTAATTATAAAGGTATCATCAAAATTATTTCCTAATTTAAATTCCATAACTTTTGCGTCTTCTAAAACCCAATTATTATCAATAAAATTTGCTCTTTTTGCTAAGATGATTTTAGATATTTCATTATTTGTTTTTTTGATAATTTTAATATCATTCATTGTAGATT
>NZ_JAHCZE010000090.1:0-3820 GCF_018501205.1 Campylobacter sp. 2018MI01
ATTGAATTCTAAAACCTTATTAAATCTAATTTTGTTATTTTTGGAAATGAAGTATTTTTATAGTATTGAAATTATTGGCGTAGGCATATAAAAAATACATAAGTGATTGGTATAAGTATATAATTTAAGCTCCGTAAGACTATTAAATTATTTTAATAATAAAGCAATCTAAATTGATTATTAGCATATTTAATATGTTTATATATTATATTAGTATTGAAAACTATAATTTTCAAATTAGTATTTTAAAACCATATCACCACTCTGCGATTTTAATAAAACTGAAGATTTTAGATTGTTTATAACAAATTCTTATTAAGTCTTTTTTGGCAACTATTAGTTCAAATGCTATTTTAAGCTTACTTGTTGTGTTTAATAGCATTTTGAATATTATAAGGGGTATATGTATATGTTACACACAAAAAGTGATTATTTTTTAAAATTCTTGATTTCAAAAGCTGCTTAAAGCTTTATGTAATAAAGTTTTAAATAGTTTTTGATTTAGGTCAAATAACGCACAAAAATACGCACGTGTAACAAATATAATTTTCACAAAACTCACAAAACTGAATTAATGTTGCAAGTCCTTGAAATCATATTTTAACGATTTTTGATGTGACTTAAGGATTTAAAAATAATATTAAAATAAACTTAAAAAATATTGACTTTTCAAAATAGCTTTAAACACCATTTCTACATAGTTTCAAGCCATTTTCAAGATAAAATTAAAAACTTAATTTAAACTTAAATTAGCGTTTAAGAAAACTTAGCTTAAAGTGATAAAAAATATCAAATTTAAATTAAAGCTTAAAATTTTCTTTTTTTAAAGGAATGGTTTTTAAACCCACTCCTTTTTAAAGTTTGTGCTGTCTCCTTAAAATTAAGGAAACGGATTATATATTTTGAATTTGATTCATATAAAAGAATATTTTTAAATTTTAAATTTAAGCTATTTTATAAAGGTTTTAGTTTATAAAACAAGAAAATTATTATTCTTGTTTTTTGCTCTGGTATTTTGCTAATTCACTTTTTTGCATTTTTAATATATGTTCATCTGTTACTAGAACATAAAAAATACCTTCAAATACACATACTTCTCTTATATATGCTTTTACTAAAACTTCTCTTTTTTTACTATTATCAAATTTAGCAGTTGCTTCAAAAGATATAATATCCCCTATTTTAGCCGGTGCAAAAAAACTAGTTCTTGAGCCTATAACACAGGTATTTTTTTTGTTAATTGCTACTTGTGCAACATAAGCTCCTGCAGAATATATAAAACCATTATGCGCTAAACCTTCAGAATCTGAAATTAATTCAGATGTTATTTTTAATTGCAGATTTGCTTTATTTTCATCTGTTTCGGTAATGTTGCCACAAATTTCTGTATTTATTGTAGGGCAAGCTTCAACATTGATTTTAATCTCTGTAGAATTTTCTTCCATATCATTTTTTTCTTCAGCCATTTTATACCTTTAATTTTATATATATTCTTTTTGGTGCAGGATAACCTTCTTTTGTAAAATCATCATCTTTTAAAAAATCTTCCAAGCTATATCCATCAATCCAATCTGTTTTCCTTTGCTCTTCTATTGTTGTTTTAGAAGTTGCTAGTATTTCAAATTCTTTAAAATTAGCTTTTTTACACCAATTTTGCAATGCTTTAATACTTGGTATAAAATATACATTAGACATTTTTGCATAACTTGTATCTGGAACTAAAGCAAAAGGTTGTTCGCTATCAAAATAAATAGTATCTAAAAATACAATCCCATTAGTGTTTAGACTTTGTTTTAATTGTTTTAGCATTTGCACTGGGTCGCTTCTGTGATAAATCACCCCTAAGCAAAAAATTACATCAAATTTATGATTGTAGCTTGGTAAATCAGCTACCCCTAATCTCTCAAATACAATATTTGTTTTAAATAAGGAATTTAAAAAAGTAAATTGCTCATAGCACCTTTGAGAAGGGTCAAATCCGACAATCTTAGTCGGTCTAAATTCTTGCATTCTAAACATATAATAACCATTATTGCACCCAACATCAGCCACTATTTTATTCTCAATACAACTAATATGCTTTTTTAAAATATTATATTTTATATTGCTTTTCCACTCACTATCTATAAAAATATTATTTATTTTAAAAGGCCCTTTTCTCCAAGGTTTAAGGCTTTTTGCTTTAATTAATAAATCTTCTTCATTTAATGTATTATCATAAATTTCAACAATATCATCAAAAATAACTTTCATTATCCCTCATGCCCTAAAATTTTTGCTGTTAAATCTATAAAAACATCATTTAGCATTTCATTTAGCAAAGCATCATTATTAAATATAAATTCTTCAACTTGTGTATAGTCTATATTTTGCTTTTCTAATAATAATTTTAATGCCAAAAATTCTTTACTATGCGTTACTATAGTATTTTGAACTGCACCTCTTGGTGCGTTTTGTAATACATCTATTAGTTTTTCTTCTGGTGTGGTCTCAAATAATTTATCAAAATCATCCATTTTAATTCTCCAATAACTTATTTAAATAAAAACATATTTTAACTAAATAAATTATCATACAATTGATTTTTATGTTTTGTTTTTTTGTATTGATTTTGCTTTTTTATTTTCTCTAGAGTATTAAATTTGCTAATTAATTCAAATCTGTCTAATTGAGAAAAACAGCATAAATTCACAAAATTTTCTAATTCTTTTGAATATGTAGAATCAAGATAAACAGGCTCACATTTATTTAGTAATTTTAAATTCTGCTCTATACTAGATGCGAAAATACCATCTGAAAAATCTTCTTTTTTTAAGGCTAAAGCAAAGCGATTAGCAGCCTTTTCTAAAGCTCTTAAGTATTTTACACGCTTTGCTTTATCGTTCATAATTATTTATTAGCTCTTTCTATATACTCGCCTCTTTGAGTATCTACTCTAATAACTTCCCCTTCTAATACATGGAAAGGTATTTGAACAACTGCACCACTTTCTAAAGTAGCTGGCTTTTTATTAGAGCCTTGTGTGTCACCCTTGAAATTCGGTTGAGTTTCAACTATTTTTAGTTCAACAACTTGCGGAACTTCAACGCCTATTGCTTTTCCGTTATGGAATAATACGCTTACATTCATACCATCAATCATCCATTTTCTACTTTCACCAACATCTTCTTCTGTTATAGCTACTTGCTCATAAGTCTCATTATCCATAAATTGGCAAAATTCTCCATCATCATATAAATATTGCATTTCTTTTTCTACTAAGTTAGGAGATTCACATTTATCACCTGCGTGGAAAGTTTTTTCTAAAACCTTACCATTTATGAAAGATTTTATTTTTATTCTTACAAAAGCAGGACCTTTACCTGGCTTTACATGTTGATATTCCACTATTTTATAAGGAACACCTTCTATTTCTATTTTTAAACCCTTTTTTAAATCACCCATTGAATAAGATGCCATTTTGTTAATCCTTTAAAATTAAATTAAATCCAAATTTCTTCAAAATCAGAATTGATATTATAGTTTTTTAAACTATCTATAAGGTAATGTAATAAAGAAATATTGTTAGTATCTATGACTATCTGAGAATATTTTTTATTATTAATTAAAAAATATTTCAAATTTAAATTAGATATAGTTTGTTTTACACAAAATAAAGAATAATTATCGTTTTTATCTATATTTAATTTAAAAAATTTCTTTTTACTTAAATTACCTGTATCTTGTAATTCAAAATGAACATAAAGTTCATTTGATATTGGGTAAGAATCTCCCAATTCATCTTTAGCTAATTTAGCATACCACTCATTATTTGATATTT
>NZ_JAHCZE010000091.1:0-3783 GCF_018501205.1 Campylobacter sp. 2018MI01
GATAATAGCACCTATTCAAATTCAATAAATTATGAATATATTCGTGTTGAAGATAGTTTAAAACCTAATCAAACATATTATGCAAGGCTTGTTTTAGTTGATAGAACTATATCTTGTTTTGTTAGTGCAATTGATGAGCATACTTTTAAAATCACTCAAATTAAAAGATATGATACAGAAGGGCTTAATTTATTTGTAGCTGATATTCAAAGGAATTTAATTAATATTAAAAAGGAAAAAAATGGGGATTGATTTATTAATTTATATTGTATTTATAATTTTTATAGTTTTATTATTTGTTTATGTAAGACTTAGTTTTAGAGATTTAAATGATAAATTAGATGGGGTTTTAAAGGCTATTGATGAGAATTATAAATCTATTCATAGACTTGAAAAAGATGTAGAAAAATTAAAACTAGCAGAGATAAATAACGCTAAACAAAATGATTTTAATGATAATATTATGCAAAATTGTGAGTTTTTAATACATTCAATTATTGATGAAAGAATTAATGAGCTAAATAGTGATTTAGGTATTATTCAAGAAAGTATTCAAGAAGTTACAAAAAACCAAGATAGTAGAATTGCAAATTTAGAACTTGCAAACGAGCCAATCACTAGGCTAAGTCCTAATGAAGACGCTGAAAGAATGCAGATTTTAAAACTTTTTGGAGATGGTAAAAGCGTAGAAGAAATAGCATTACTTCTAAACAAAAGCCCACAAGCAATTAATATTATTTTAAAAAGCTTATAAGGACTAAAAATGTTAATTGATTCGTATGGAAGAAGGATAAATTATTTAAGAATTTCACTTACTCAAAGATGTAATTTCCGTTGTCTTTATTGTATGCCAAAAGTTCCTTTTAATTGGGTTCCTAAAGAAAATTTATTAAGCTATGAAGAATTATTTTTATTTGCAAAATTATGTATGGATAAGGGTGTAGATAAAATCCGTTTAACTGGTGGAGAACCACTTGTAAGAGCTGATTTAGATAAATTCATAAAAATGCTAATTGATTATAAGAGCGATTTGGATTTAGCACTTACAACTAATGGATTTTTATTAAAAGAACAAGCGGCAAAATTAAAAGCAGCAGGACTTGTAAGAATAAATGTATCTCTTGATACTTTAGTGCCACAAAGAGCAAAATTAATCTCTCAAAAAGATATTTTAAAAGAAGTTTTAGAAGGTATAGAAGAAGCCTTAGAAGTAGGGTTAAAAGTAAAGATTAATTGCGTTCCTTTAAAGGGTATTAATGAAGATGAATTAATTGATTTGATTATGTTTTGCAAAGAAAAAAATATTCAAATAAGATTTATTGAATTTATGGAAAACGAACACGCTTACGGACAATTATGTGGATTAAGAGAAGCTGAAATACTAGATAAAATCAAGCAAAGATTTAGCATAAATGCACTTGAGAAAGAGCCAAATTCTCCTGCTAGTTTATATAAAATTGATGAGTTAGATTATGTATTTGGTGTGATTAATCCACACAAGCACGATTTTTGTGATAGCTGCAATCGTTTAAGACTTAGTGCGGAAGGATTTTTGATACCTTGCCTTTATTTTGATGAAGCTATGAGTATTAAAAAGGCTTTAAGAAATAAAGATATTAATAAGGCTTTAGAGATTTTAAATACGGTTTTAGAAAACAAACCTGAGAAAAATAAATGGAGCGAAGAAGATAATAAAAGCTCTGCTAGGTCGTTTTCACAAACGGGTGGATGATGAAATTAGTTGAAGAATTTTTAAGTATTCAAGGTGAAGGGATATTTGCAGGAAGACTTGCTTGTTTTATCCGTTTTGCGGGGTGTAATTTCTCTTGCTATGGATTTGGAGTTGTTAAGAGCAAAAATAATAAAACATTAATTGGTTGCGATACTTTAAGAGCTGTTTATACTAATGAATTTAGTGATGAGTATAAGGAATTTAAATTAGAAAATATAATTAATAAATTAAACTTATTTAGCTATAAACCTATGATAGTAATTACTGGTGGAGAGCCTTTAATTCATCAAGAAAATCCTAAATTTATAGAGCTTTTAGAATATTTGGTAAAAAATGAATATTTAGTGCAGTTTGAGACTAATGCTAGTATTTGTTTAAAAGAATACGATTTTTATAAAAATTGTTATTTTGCAATGGGAGTAAAACTTGCAAATAGCAAAATGCCAAAGGAAAAAAGAATAAATTATGAAGCAATTAATTCAATTTTAAAGCAATCAAAACAAGCATTTTTTAAAATCGTTTTAGATAAAGCGGATTTAGAAGATAATCAAGAATTATTTGAATTAAGAAATGCTTATAAAGACGCTAATTTTTATCTAATGCCAAAGGGTGCTACTAATGATGAATTAAGAGCTAATGCTAAGAGCGTTTTAGAATTTGCTATTAAAAATGGCTTTAATTATACAGATAGGATACATATTAGAATTTATGATGATTTGGAGGGTGTATGAGAATAGGTAAATTATTTGAGTTTGAAAATGCTCATATAGTTAGGTTTTGTAGTTCAAAAAGATGTAAAACTAGCATTCACGGACATTCTTATAAATTAGAACTAATTTTATATGCAAATACTCTTGATAAAGCGGGAATGGTTTATGATTTCGGGCTTTTAAAGGGAAATATTAAGCAAATAATAGATGCTTTTGATCATAGCACTTGTATTTATAAATACGATGATTTAGAGTATGTAAATGATATTAAAAAGCATTCAGCTAGGTGGGTTGAACTACCTTGTAATATCAGTGCAGAAAATCTTAGCATAGTGTTTTTTATATTAATTTCTAAGATTTTGCAGAATTCAAAAATGCACAATGATGAGAATGTAAGAGTAGATAAAATCAGACTAAATGAGACTAGAACAGGCTGGGCTGAATGTGAATATGATGATGCTTTTTATAATGATGAGCCTATAATTAATTTAAATGAAATAACTTTTTCTAAGGCGATTTTAGAAGATTTTAGTGATATAAATTTATTTGAAAAAATTAAAAATAATGAGATTTTTATAAATCCAAAGGAAGTTTAATGAGTATTATTGGCATTCATATGTTTTTCGTGTATTGCTTGGTAGCTTTAGAATTTTCTTATTTGTTTATTTCTCAATGTTGTAAGGATATTAATAAATTTATTTCAAGAATTTCAATTATTAGTCCAATACAAATTATAGCCTTAGTTTTGGTATTATTAAGTGGTATGTTTATTGAAGCTACTAAGGCATTTTTTAATTTTAAGATTTTTTTATTTTTAAGTTGGATTTTGATTTTTTATCTTAGCATTAGACAGCTTGTAATTTTTAATAAGATAAAAAAAGCAAAAAAAAGCTTTAATTTTAAATTATTCAGTATTGCTTTTGAGATTTTAAAAATATTTTTAATCATATTTGCCGGTGTTACAAATTCTTTATTATTTTAATCGGAGTTTTTAATGAGTGATTTTATAAGTGTGCATTTGTTTTTTGTATATATTTTAATAATTTTAGAACTTTTATATTTTGTTTTTTCACAATATTTAAAGGACATTCATAAATATATTTTTAGAATTAGAGTGCTTTTGCCTGCTTATTATACGATAATTGTTTGTGTTTTTTTTACAGGCATTATTATTGAAGCTATGAAGTTGTCTGTTATACACATCTGCCTCCTTTGTTTCCATTACTTTGATGAAATCAAATTGGGGTAGTGGCTAATATGTGTGTCTTTTGATGATATTATAGCTGTCTATTCTCCATTTCTTTTGCTATCGCAGATCTTTACACGTCTCAACTCTATCTT
>NZ_JAHCZE010000092.1:0-3780 GCF_018501205.1 Campylobacter sp. 2018MI01
AATTAGTCTTATTTTTAATTAACAATAAGTCTAGTTCAGCAAGAATTTCATTTAGCTTTTTTCCTTCATAAGAACTTAAAGAACTGCTTATTAAAAACTCACTATCATCAAGTCCAAATTCTTTAAATAAATCTTTTATTTTATTTAGATAATTTACGCAGTTTTCTTCAAAACCTAAAGAATTCTCGCCTAAAACAGCGAAATCATTTTCATTAATTGAAAATACACATTCACTATCAAAAACCTTATCATTATCTCTTAAAATATCTGATAATCTTCCTAAAAATTCCATAGATTTATTAAAACCTAAAATCTTTTTTAGATTATAAGTTTCTTTAATGCTTAATAAAAAGCAATATCCATTTGAATACTCTTCCCTACTTTTAATTGATTCAAATTTATTTATAAAATATCTTCTATTAAATAGCTTAGTTCTTTCATCTTTATAAAGCAAATCATTATATTTATCTAGCGTTTCGCTCTCTTTATCAAATATATCTTTAACCTTACCTACCATTGAGTTCATCGCCATTACCATTTTTCTGACTTCTTGGGTAAATGGTAGTTTATTTTGTATTATAAACTCGTGTTCAAGTATAGCTTCTGCTTGTTTTCTAACCTTATTTAGTGGTGCTAAAATCGCTTTTAGTGAAAAATAAATTAAAATCATAGAAACTATAAAAATAATCACTAAATTAATAAACAATTCTTTAAGGGTTGTATAAAGTTGCTCGTAAGCAAATGCAGGGCTAATTTGCACATAAATAGTGCCTATTTTATTCCATTGTCTAATCTCAAAACTCTCAACAGGAGTGCTAATATTTACAAGTTTTACAAATAAATCACTAACTCCATAAAATACCTTTTCTTTACTTTTATCATAAACTATCTCATCATTTGCGTCAGTGAATTTAATTTCTTGATAATATCCACTATCAAAAATAGCATTAATCATAAGCTCAACGCTATCTTTATCAACATTATCTAAAGTAGCAATTGATAATCCTAGCGAAGTTGCTGTATGCTTTGCATTTGCACTTAATTGCTCGTTTATAAAATCATTTGTAGTTTGATAGTTTTTAACACCAACAATAGCTATTATAATTAATATAAAAACTATAGCACCTAATAAAATTTGCTTAAATAAAGTCATAAATCACCCTTTTTTAAATTCTCTAAATAACTAGACCAATCTTTTGTATATTTTGAAGATTTTGCCGATAATTTACCGCTTGATGCTTGTTGTGCTAAAAATAAGTCTTTAGCATTAAACGATAACACAGGCTTTAAATCAACTCTTTTGTTTGCTCTTTTAATTGAATTTGTATTACTATCTAAAATAAAAGGAATATCGTTAGGTTTTTCATAATATGCTAAAACCATATGAGAAATCCATTTACCATTTAAATTAGCATATACGTATGTAAAAAATAATTTTTCTTCACTAACTCCTAAATCAAGTAAAGTAAGATATTTTGCGATTACGAAATCTTCGCAATCTCCAAAACCCTTTCCAAGCGATTCAAATCTATTAGCCCAATAATCAGTCTTACCCCAAGTTATCATATCATCTTGCCATTTTATAATACTTGGGTCATTAAAAAATTCATTAACTTTTACTAATTTATTTGCATCATTTGTATTTTGTATATCTTGCATTAACTTATCTAGTTTTTCAAGTCTTTTAACACTAACTTGTCCGTAAGTCTTCTCCATTCTAACATAAGTTTGTGGTTTAATGAATGAAGAACTAGATAAACTAATACCGATAAAAAGAGTGAATAAAATCACTCTTTTAAAAATTCTACTATACATCAATTACTTAATATCAGAGATTGAGCAAGCTTTATTAATGTATTGTTTTGCATAACCATTAACAAAACCTTCAGAAATTACACCCATATTATCAAGCATTTTGTATTGGGTTAATAAAATATTGCTCTTTGTATTAATTAATTCTTTAGCAGCTGAAAAATATTCGCTTTGAGCATCTAATACATTGATTAAATCTCTTTTACCAATTTTAAATTCATCTTCATAAGTTAAAAGTGTAGATTTAGCGTATTCAACATAATCATTTAAATAATTTAATTTATCATTACTAATTTTATATGAATTAAATGCGTATGAATTGCTTTCTTCTAATTCTCTTAAAGTAGCATTATAATCCATTTGACTTGCTAATGCTCCGATTTTACTTTTTTCAACATTTAGCTTATCTTGACCTTTATTAAATAGGTTGTATGAAAATCTTAAATAAGCACCTGCTGAAGTATCTTTAGTATCTGCTTGTAAATCTCTAAAGATTTTATCTTTTGCATAGTTTGCACTTAATTCTAAGTCTAATTTAGGTAAATAATTTCCTTTTTTAACCTTTGTTTCATATTCAAGCACATTGATATTTTCAGCTTGAATTCTCACACTTGGATTACATTTTTTACTAATTTCATTTAAGCCTTCAACTGAACTAGGAATTGCATAAGTAAATTCTGGCATTACAAGAGAATTAATATCTACATTTTTACCAAATAATCTTGTAAATCTTGATTCAGCATCTTTAAAATCGTTTTCTGCTGATAATAAGTTATTTTTAGCAAGTGCTAAACGGCTTCCTGCTTGTCTTTCTTCACTAGCTCTTGCAAAACCTGAACTTGTTCTATCTTTGATTAGAGCATAAATATCTTCGTGAGCTTTTACATTTTTTTGTGCTATTTCAAGTAATAGTTTAGTTTTTATCATATCTAAATATGCTTTAGTGCTATCATATACGATTTCATTTGAATTTTGAATTACTTTATAAGCTGTAGAATTTGTAATGTGGCTTTGTTGAGCCTTGCCATTCATATCTTTTCCACCATTAAATAAGTTTTCTGTTAAAACTATTGAAGCATCGTGAGTTGTGCCTGTTCCTTTTTGTTCAGGTTGTACATTAACTTTTTTCTTTTTATTAACATATCCACCATTTGCATATACATTTAACATTGGATAATATTCAGCACTTGCTATATCTAAGTCTTTTAAAGATTTTAAATATTCTTGTTTATAAGTATTTACACTTGGGTTTGTATCAAGAACACTAGCAATCATTTTATTTAAAGTAATTGAATTAGCGTCTTCAACATTGTTAAATGCAGGAATATTTAAACCATTATCATTTTTTTCATCTAAACTATCTAACATACTTGAAACAGATGAATTATTATCTACAACAGCTGGTTCGCTAGTTAATTCGTCATTGTTTAAATTAGTATCTACTTCGCTATCAACCTTAGCAAATTTAGGTTCATTTGGTTTTCTAGTCGTAAAATAAGCGTCTTTATAGATAGAATTTGAGCGAAGATAGTTTCTAATCTCTGTTACTTTTGATTTAGACATATCAGCAGTTTCAACAACTACGGTGTGATATGTGCTATTATTTGCACTTTGTGGGTCACTAGCTCTTGCTTTTACCACCAATTCATTAGCGTATTTGCTACTATTAACAACTTTTTCAATATTTGATTTTATTTTGTTTAATGTAGCATAATCGTCTTTTTTAAAGCTGGCTATGAATATATTATATTCAGCTGCGTGCAAGCAACTAGCCGCAATAATAGATGTGATTAATGTTTTTTTCTTGACTCTTATACACATCTCCATGACGCCTTCAGCTTGTAAAAAACAGAAATTTGACGCCAAAATCGACACTGATAGCACCTACAATAAAATGCTAGACCTTGCATTATTAGTTGCATATTACAAATATATCACCGTTACCATCGCTAGCCATCCCATCTTTGA
>NZ_JAHCZE010000093.1:0-3775 GCF_018501205.1 Campylobacter sp. 2018MI01
CCTTTTTTTAATTCAAATTCGTATCTTAATTTATCATTACTTATTTTGTATGAATTAGCTAGTGCAGGAATTAATTCTTTATTATTATTTTTATAAAACAAACCTAAATATAATAAATTTACTAAATCATCATTTGGATTATAAATTGGATTTATATTATTTGGTTGATTTTTCATAGCTACTTTAATTAAATCAGCAGATAAAAAATTAATTGAAAATACTAAAAATAATAATAAAAACTTTTTCATAAGTATCCTTAAAATAGCAAGTAAAAAACTTGCTATTTCGTGATTAGAAGTTAGCTTTAATTTGTGCTACCCAGTTTGCAATTCTTTCGTCTGTTAAATCTTCTTGATTGTCATTATCTAATGCAAGACCAACGAATTTACCATCAACTACTGCTTCTGAATCTTCAAAATCATAACCATCAGTTGAAACTGCTCCAACTAAATTTGCACCAGCTTCTTTTAATGCCGCAGCTAATTTACCCATACCGCCGCAGAAAGTATCAGAATAGCTTGAACTATCTCCCATACCAAATACAGCTACTGTTTTACCAGCTAATTTTAGACCACTAAAATCAAATGAATCCCAATCATCTTGTAAGTCACCACTACCCCAAGTTGAAGTTCCGCAAACTAATTTATCAAAACCATTTAGTTTATCAGCATCAACATCAGCGATATTTAATAATTCAGCACCTAGTGCTTCTGCAATTTTTTCTGCTGCGCCTTCTGTATTTCCCATAGCACTTCCGAAAACTACTGCTACTGACATAATTATCTCCTTAATTTGATTTGCGACATAATTTTACCATTTGAAATTATTGTTAATCATTAACCAAATTCTTTTTACAAAAACCTTAATTATATTAATTTATTTATATAAGAATAAATTAATATCACTTATCAAAAATCCTTATTATTACTTCATAATAATTATTAAACTAAAAATATTATTAAAAAATTTTTATTATTTACTAAGTATATTTTATTTTAAAATAAAATTATTATTAAACTTATTTTTTAATTAGGAGGTTTTATGAAAACTAAAGATAGAAGAGACTTTTTAAAGTTTTCTGGCTTAGTGTATGGCTCTATTTTAATGCCTAATATTGCTTTATCTAATAGTATAGATATTGATGATATAAAATGGGATGAATATTATGATGCAATAGTAATTGGAAGTGGTTTTGCAGGAAGTGCAGCTATGCTAAGTCTTTTGGATAATGGTATTAAAAATGTTGTTATGATTGATAAAATGCCTTATTTAGGTGGCAACTCGGCTTATTCAGGTGGTTCAATGGCTGTTGCTGGCTCAAAATTACAAGCTAGAGATGGAATAGTTGATGATATTAATCTACACATACAAGATACATTAAAAAGTGGTAAGAATTTAAATGATTTAGAATTAGTAAATATTATGATAAATGATGGAGTAAAAACTCTTGATTGGCTTATAGATAATGGAGTTAATTTTAAGTGGGTTAGCAGAAGTGGTGGTCATAGCGTTCCACGCTCTCATTCAGCAGGTGCAGGTAGTTATATCACAAGACCATTACAAGAACAAATTCTTAATAGAGGCGGTAAGATTTTAACAAGAGTTATAATGGATGATATTTTATATGATAAAAATCATAAAGTTGTTGGAATTAAAGTAAGAGAAAAATATCAATTTAACTTTGAGCGTGGATATGAAGAAAAAAACAATGAAAGTGGAATTACTAAATATTATAGAACCTTTGGTGGTATTATCTTAGCTACTGGTGGTTGGGGAGCTGATTTAAAATTTAGACAAATATTTGACTCTAGTTTAAGAGATGATGTATTAACCACAAATCATTTAGGAGCTACTGGCTACACAGCACAAAAACTAATAAATGATAATGTTAAATTCATAGATATGCAATATATTCAAAGTATGCACGTAACAAGTCAAGATGAAGGCGGTTTTGGATTTGCTTATAGATGGATTACTAGGGCTTATGCTTATGGAATGATGGTAAATCCTAAAACAGGAAAAAGATTTGTAAATGAAATTACTGATAGAAAACAAGGTAGCGATGCAATATTAGCTATGAATGAAAAAGGTTTAAATCCACCTGTTTTAATTATGGATATAAATGGCACTAAAACGGTTGATATAGAAGATTTAAATAGGGGCTTATTGGTTGGTGCTGTAAAACAATTTGAAACAATGGATGAATTAATAGCTCATTATAATATCAATAAAGAGCCTTTCTTAGAGCAGTTAAAAAGATACAATGAATATGTTGAACTTGCTTCAAAAGATAAAGATTATAAAGACCCAGAATTTAATCGCAATTTTTCAGATTACAAAGGAAAGTATATAAAAATAGAACAAGCTCCATTTTTTGCTGCAAGACCAGGACCAAAAGTTCATCATTGTATGGGTGGAGTAAAAACTAATAAAGATTGTGAAGTATATGATAATGATATGCAATTAATTCAAGGTTTGTATGCGTGTGGAGAAATTACTGGCGGAAGACACGGATATAATAGATTGGGTTCTAATGCGGTTTTAGATTGCTTAGTTTATGGAAAAAGAGCTGGAAATACTCTAGCAAAAAATTATAATTTATTAAGGGGTTAGCAATGAGATTTATTACTATTATATGTTTATTTGCCTGTTTTTTATTTGCAAATGAAAATGTATTGAAGGATTCGTTAGGAAAAGTAAATGTAGATTTTAGTGAAAAAGCCTATGAAGTGAAAGGAATTCATAAAAAATTAAATCTTAAGTGTAATGATTGCCACCTAGAAGCACAAGCAAAAGATTATTCATCAGCTATGCTAAATAGTTGTATAAAATGCCACGGGGATTATTCAAAACTAGCAGAATATACTGCAGGTTACGGACATAATAACAATGTTCATCAAAGCCCACATTATGATAAATTAGACTGCGATAATTGTCATAAAACTCACAAACCATCTGTTAATATGTGTGCTAGATGCCATAGCCAAGAAATCTTAAAAAATTTAAAAGTAAAATAAAGGAGAATACATGAAAAATAAAATAGCTTTTACTTGTATGATAGTAATCATAACTCTTGTTTTAGTATTCTTAGGAGAAAAAATTGTTCATGTAACAGGCAAATATCCGTTTTGTGGGAGTTGCCATTCTTGGGATGGACCTATAGCAATCACAAATGTTAATGATGATATACACGGGGCTAAAAATCCTAAAGGAGTGGTAGTTAATTGTGCTGATTGTCATTTACCACACGATAATTTGGCAAAATACTTATTGACTAAAGCTAAAAACGGAATAGCAGAAGGCTTTACAACTTTAACAAAAGACCCGACTAAAAAAGATTGGTTAGCAAATAGAGAACACGCTAGAAAAAATTATACTTTTGATAGCTCTTGTCTAAAATGCCACGAAAATGCTTTCGTAAAAGACAATGAAAGCACATTACCAATCCATCTTACTTATCTAAGCTTTAAAGGTAGTGCTGATGAGATGAAATGCACCGATTGTCATAAACATGTAGGGCATAAAGATTTAGCACAAACTTTATATGATTTAAAGGACACAACTCCACATAGTTGGGAAGATTGGGAAAAACAAAGAGCTAAGCAATAAGCTTAGCTAATAGAATTTAGAATTAATTCTAAATTCTATAAATTCTTTTTCAAACTTAACTCAAATTCTTTTTCAAACTTAACTCAAATTCTTTTTCAAACTTAACTCAAATTCTTTTTCAAACTTAACTCAAATTCTTTTTCAAACTTAACTCAAATTCTTTTTC
>NZ_JAHCZE010000094.1:0-3733 GCF_018501205.1 Campylobacter sp. 2018MI01
GTTTATCTTCAGGTTTAACTTCTGGAGTTACAACATCTTCAGTTTTATCTTCTTCAGGTTGTTTATTGTCTTCAGTGTTTTCAGGTTTATCTTCAGGTTTAACTTCTGGAGTTACAACATCTTCAGTTTTATCTTCTTCAGGTTGTTTATTGTCTTCAGTGTTTTCAGGTTTATCTTCAGGTTTAACTTCTGGAGTTACAACATCTTCAGTATTTTCAGGTTTTTCTTCAGGTTTAACTTCTGGAGTTACAACATCTTCAGTTTTATCTTCTTCAGGTTTAACTTCAGGTTGAGTATTATCTTCAGTTTTATCTTCTTCAGGTTGAGTATTGTTTCCTGTATTATTTTCTGGATTTTCAGGAACTACATTGTCATTAGCACCATTATTTCCTGGAATTGTAGGAATTTCGCCATTGTTAGCTTCTCCATTAATTTCAGGTGTTACTTGATTACCTTGTGCTAATAAATCATTAAGATTTGCAGCACCTAAGCCGTTGTTGTTAAAATTAGTAATAACATTATTATCAACTTCTCTTGATAATACATCTGCATAAACTGTGCTTTCGCTACCTGATTGGTCAAACACAACATCATTTAATGTTCCAGTAGCACCAGCAGCACCAGCTTCACCAGCAGCAGTTGCGTCTAATTCTATTTCTCCATTGTTATTTACTAAGTTATTGATTAAGTTATTGATTTTATCATCAATTGCAGCTTCATTTTCAAAGCTTTCACTTGTTAAAATACTATTATCAATCTTTGCAACATTATCTCCTACAATATGTAAAACTTTGCCACTGCTAAGTTCTATATCAACACTTGTATCTTTTCCGATTGTTCTAATAGTATCATTTAGTGATACTGCATCGCCTACATTTAGTGACTTCTCACCATTAACATTAATAGCTTTAACATCGCCTATTAATTTAATAATTTTTCCAGCTTCCGCCATAATATTTCTCCTTGTTGAATTTCAAAACAAGGTTAATTTAACGAAAATATATAAATTCTATTATTGCCCTTCAGTGCAAAAATATAATTTTTACAAAAAAAGGCAAAAAAAATGTATAAAATATTAATTACAAGCTTTAGTAAAACCTAATTCGCAAGCTTTTTGAAAGAATTTTTTTGATTTAGAAGAATCTGTTTTGATATATGTCTTATCATTATCTTTTAATCCATCTTCATACATATATCCAAGTCTAGAACAAGAATAACCATCGCCAATCTTACAAGATTTTTCATAGTTTTTTATAGCTTTTTCAAAATCATTATTATGTTCTTGTAATACTGCTAAGCTAGCACAAGAATCTTTATCATCTAATTCACATCCTTGCTCATAATACATTTGAGTTTTTTCTATATTGTTTAAATATCTATAAACATCTCCTATTGACTTGCAAGCTTTATAATTTTTATTATTACACTCTTTATCGCTTAAATCAGAAAAATTAGATATTTTATTATTAACAACTTGGGTAGTTAAATACCAATTTGACACCATCTGACAACCATAATCATCGCCTAAACCACAAGCTCTTAAATAAAAATCAATTCCTTGATTAGGATTTAAATTATTAGCAAGTTCTATACAAGAATTAGCAATTCCACCATTGCAAGCTTTAAATAATTCGTCTTGTTTAAATTCTTTATATTCTTTTTTCTGTAAATAAGCATAATTATCACAAGCTTCATAAATATCATTCTTACAAGCATTATCCAATAAATCATTCGCTTTTTTTATATCCTTATTAACGCCAAGTCCTAGATAATACATTTTTCCAAGACTTCCACAAGCTTTTTTATTATTCAAATCACAAGATTTTTTATAATATTTATAAGCATAAGAATAAGAAATCCCCGTTCCTAATCCAAATTCATTCATCTCTCCTAATCTATAGCAAGCATTAGAATTATCTTTATTACATTCTTGTTTAAAATTAGGATAAGCTTTTTTATATTCACCCTTTTCAAACAAACTTTCATTAGCACTTAAAGATACCAAAATACCTAAAGCTAATAATATTTTTCTCATACAATCTCCTTAAAAATATCAAATAAATTAAAGTAAAAATAATATGTAAAAATCGTAAATATTGAAGAGATTAAAAGGGTTGCATTTAGGAGTATAGTTGAAAAATGATTAACGATTTATTAGCTGCAACCCTTTAAAACAAGGAATGGCGTATTATAACCACACAATTATTAAAATAATATTAAACTAAATAAAAATTTTATAAATATTTTATTTTTTATATTATTTATAAATTATTTTCTAAATCTATACTAAATAAATCATAGTTTTTCCTATAATCTTTTGTAGAAATATTAAAAAACCCTAATAAAGAACTAAATAAATTATCTTGAGATAGTTTAAAATCAAGTTTATCTTTATTGTTATACTCATAATTAGTCCATAAAATAGCCGGAATTTGAATTTGCTCTTTTGGTGCTAAATAATATGGCATTCCGTGCAAATAAAACCCATTTTCTCCTAAACTTTCTCCGTGATCACTTAGATAAAATAAAGCTTTTTTATCAGCATTATCAGTCTTTAAAACTTCAATCAAACTAGCCACTATAAAATCAGTATAAAGCAAGGTGTTATCATAAGTGTTATATAAATTATCTTCGCTACATTCTTGCAATTTATTTGTATTACAAGTTGGAGTAAATTTTTCAAATTCTTTTGGATATCTAAGATAATAACTTGGCCCATGAGAACCTTGTAAATGCACTATTATTAATGTATTTTTATCTTTTTTACTTTTTAATATATTCTTAGTTTCATCAACTAACCATCCATCATAATCTTTACTTTTAATAATAGAATTAATGTCATTACAAACATTTTGACAACCTCCAGAATTATTATCTATCCAATACACATCAATAAAACGATTTAAAAGATTTAAAACATTCTCATAATTTTCACCTTTTTTAAAATCCACCCTATCATGCAATGAAAACATACAAGGTAAAGATTGAGCAGTGGCAGTCCCGCAAGATGTAAAATTACTAAAATAATTAATATTTAAATTCTTAGTATAAAAATTAGTATCGTTTTTAGTATATCCGCCTAAAGAATAATTCTTTGCCCTTGCAGTTTCTCCTACTACTAAAATAAAAGTTTTGCTCTCATTATCATCTTGAATAGAAGCATCAAGCCCTATTTTTACCATCTCTTCTTTAGGAGTGAATTTTGATTTTGTTATTTTAATAGCAGAATATATTTGATGAAATGGCACATTGTAATATCTTATGTCATCATTAGTTCTAATAAAAGGTATAAAAGTTCTAGAATTAGTAAATACTATGACAAAAATCAATATAGCACTTAAAATAATTGAAACTATTTTAGCTAAATAATAACCTTTTTTTATATTAATAAATCTTAGCAAAATTATTGGTAATACAACGCTTAATAATATAAAAAATACAAAAGATAAAGAAAATAAATCGCTCATTTCTCTTTTGTCTGTTAAAAATACATTAGCTACCATATTTCCATCAATAACTACATTGTAAGTTTTAATAAAATATATACTAAATCCAGTGCATATTATTAAAATAACAGAACAAATATAAGCCAAAATTCTAAAAAAACATAATATATTAACAACTAAAAATATCAATGTAAAATATATAATATTTACTATTGTAAAAAAATAAATATCACTTATTTTATTACTCAAAAATGTAAGCATAGAAAAATAATTCAAAGCGATTATAT
>NZ_JAHCZE010000095.1:0-3707 GCF_018501205.1 Campylobacter sp. 2018MI01
TAGTAATGTTGACATGTAGCTTTACGTCAAGTTTTAGAAAGCAAACAGGATGTTTCCAAGTCTCTGGCAGATGTGTTAATGAGAGAGATCATTTGAGAAAATAAAATATTCTGATTTTTTATTATACCACGTGTACAAACCACGCGAAATACACCTCTCTATTCGTCGGCTGCGTCATATGTGTATAAGAGACATTATTTACAGAGTATTTTTTACCTGCATATTTTATTATGGTTTTTTTGAGATTTTCCTTACCAAGTTCTGTAAATAAATCTTCGTAATAGTAGCTAGAAATCACCATATTAATACTATCTTGTATATAATCATTTTCGTTATTAACATTATCACCTATGATTTTTAAACTTAAAGTAATTTTTTTAAGCCCGTTTGATTTTGAATACAAATCGGTCTCAAAATTATTAATTTCTATACTATTTGCAAATGCAAAAATACTAAAAAATATTAGCATTATTTTTTTCATAATTGTTCCTTATCGCAAAATTGATAAAATGTCTTTACCACTTGATTTGTCTTTGCCTTTAGTCTAAACAAATTCTCATACGATTTATCACTTCCATTAAAAATAATTTTAAAATTATTAGGATTTGAACTTCTTGATAATGCAACATATAGCTGACCTTGTGCAAAAATCCTATCGCATTTGCAAATTAACTTATCAATACTCATTCCTTGACTTTTATGTATAGTAATAGCATATGATAATTTTAGTGGGAATGCTTTTAATATAGCATCAGGCTTGGTATCAACCAAATTAGGATTAACCCTATAGCTAGCTGCTATTTCAGGGTCATTAAAGTATAAAAATTCTTTAGGGTAAACTGAATAAATCATTCTATTAGATTTAATCTTTAATTCCTGCTCACTTTTATCCCACGCAATTATTTCTCCTTGCATTCCATTATAATAATTATCAGAATTATAAGTAAAAATAACTTTAGCTCCAATTTTAAAAATAAATTCTTCTTCAATTGGTTGAGCTTTTAGCCATTGTTTAAATTCTTTTTCTTGTTCTTCATTTAATTCTGTATTTTTTTTAATACTTGAGTTAAAAACATATTCTTCATCATCAATTTTTTTAAGTTTAGCATTATTTATATTTTTTGCTTCTTCATTGGTGCCACAAATAATTGTATAATCATCATAATTATTTATATCATCTTGAATTTTATACTTTTTAAAATACTCTATGCAAGTATTAGTTATATTGCCAATCCTAATACTTCTTAGATTTTCATAAAATTCCTTATCTTCCATTCTGTGCTGGGTAATTAACTCAATCACCTTAAAATTACATTCATTCCAATATTTAGAGCAAAAAGCATAATTTCCATCGGATTTTACAGGTTCGAGTTGATAAAAATCTCCAACTATTAGTAATTTTATATTGCTATAACCAAAAAGCCTTGAATAAATCATATCAAAAACATCACTACTAATCATTGAAATTTCATCAATTATTATTAAATCTATATTTGATAAAGACTTATTTAAAGCCATTAAATCATCTTTACTTGTTTTTAGCTCATTAATGTTTTTTGCAAGTCTTAGTTTAAAAAATCTATGAACAGTGTCTCCACCAATATTAATAGCAGCAAGTGCAGTGCTTGCTAAGACTATGGTTTTAAAAGCTTCACTTTTTATTATTTTTTCTATGGTGTAGGATTTTCCAACTCCTGCACCACCTGTTAAAAATACATTTCTTCCTTGCTTTAATAAATCAATGATATGTTTAATTTGATTCATCTAAGATATTTACTTTATAGTTTTTAGTAGTAAGATTATTTAATCTTAACATTAAATCATCAAAATTATCTCCATCATAAGGATAAAAAGCTACACAATCTCTTGCTTTAGTATTTAAAAAATCATATATTTCATTACTTATTATTTGTGTTTTTTCTTTACTTGTTCCAGAAAATAATATTATTATTCCACTATCTAGTTCAAATACACAATCAGTTTTTCTTAAAATACTAGCAATTACTTTTCTATGCTCTTCATCAGGGCTTTTGATATAAGTAAGACAAAATTCAAAATCTATATCATAAAAATACCTATAAATATTAGCAGTAAAAAATTCTACAACTTTTCTCATATCTTCTTTTTTAAACATTTGCATAACACAACTCCTTTTTATTCATTTCTTAAAGTTTTTAATACATCAATTTTACTTGCTTTATATGCTGGATAAAGTGATGATAACACTACTATTAAACTAGCACCTAAAATAATAAAGCAAAAATCACTTATACTTAAGTTAATAGGTAGTTTTGAACTACCATAAACATCAGCTGGTAAAGAAATAATATCAAAAGTATCTAAAAACCAAAGTCCAAAAAATCCTAATAAACAACCAAAAATAATTCCAACAAATCCTATAAAACAACCAATGGTAAAAAATGATTTTTGTATTTCGCTTTTGCTTGTTCCTAACGCTAAAAGTAGGGCTATTTCATTTCTTCTATTTAAAACTATCATAAATAAAGAAGTAATTATGTTTAAACTAGCAATAATTACTATCATCATTAAAATAAAAAATAATGCTTTTTTTTCTAAGTCAATTGCACTTAAAATATTGCCGTTTTGCTCCCACCAGCCAACTAAAAAATAATTATTTTTGTATTTTTCATTTAATTTTTTAATTTCTTCTTTAGGGTTTGCAGTATCTATATGAATGCCTGTTATGTCATTATTTTTTAATACCTTTTGTAAATCTTTAATATCTACATATACATATGATGAATCATAAGCATTTAGACCTGAATGAAAAGTATTATTTACATAAAAACTTTTTATATTAGGTGTAATACTAAAAGCATTTGCATTAAGATTTGTAAAAATTATATGTATTTTATCTTCTTTATTAACTTCTAATCTTGAAGCTAGTAAATTGCCTAAAATTGCAGGGAATTTCAAATTAGAATTTAAATAATAATCTTTAAAAATTTTATTTACTTCTTTTTCTTTTTCAAAATCAATCCCAAAAATTATAGCACCTCTCATTTCATTACCATATTTAATAGCGGCTTGTGTTTGAATAAAAGGACTGATTTTATAATTTTTACTTAATTCATTTATTAATTCTTCATCAATTAATGTGGTTTTAGGATATAAAGTAATTGGATAATTCATAGTAAGTAATTTATCAATAAAGCTTTTATTCATTCCATTCATTACTGCCATAGTTATTATTAAAACACAAACTCCTAAAGCTACTCCGATAAAAGCAAGTAGCTTAGTAATCATAATAAATGGCATTGATTTATCAAATCTTAGGTATTTAAAAAGCAAGTATCTAATCATAAATATTTCTTCATTACTTCTGCAATTTGTGTTTCTGTAGCATCTTTAATAATCAAATCTGCAAAATCTAAATTCTTTTTAGCGTGTTTATTGCCTAAAAATAACATTATAAAAGTATTTGGATTTTCGCTTTTTACTTGATTAATATTACTAACTAAACTTTCATAATCAAATAAAATAGCCTCATATCCAATGGCAATGATTTTATAATTATTTTTTAGTTCATCTTTAAATGAACTTATACTATCTACTTTTTTATTCAATTTTGCGTGTTTATTTGCGATATGATATAAATAATCACTTTGCATATCAGAACTAAGCAATATTAATACATCGTTTTGATAATTTGTTGTATTCATATCACTCTTATAATCATTTAGTAT
>NZ_JAHCZE010000096.1:0-3614 GCF_018501205.1 Campylobacter sp. 2018MI01
GCTTATAAATATAGTAATTTATATTAATTTAAATAAAATAATTGGTTTTAATAAGATATTAAAATACTTGAATTGATACTAAAAATTAAAATTGTAACTAAGCAGAAAAAATCGGATATTAATGTTTATTACAAAATAATGTTTTAACAATATAAGCACTAAATACTAGATATTTTTATAAGATTTTCATTAATTATTTTATACTTTTAAAAACTATTAAACAAATCTAGAAATTAAATTAATATCAAGATTTTAAATATTTTATAGGTAATATATCATTTCTATAATTTAAAATATTAGCTATCTTAGATTTAAAATTTATATTAAAATCTTAAAAATAAATTTATATTTGACACTTTTTTGCCACTACATATTTTTATAATAAATTGATTTTTTAGAAGGAGTATAGATGTTATCAAGGAGAAATTTTATAAAAAGAGTAGCAGGAGTTGGCCTTAGTGCACCTTTAGCATTAAACGCTAATGATAATTTAGGAAAAGACATAAAATTTGATGAAATAGCTGATGTTATTATAATCGGAAGTGGTGTGAGTGCTCATATTTGTGCTGCTTATTTAGTAAAGAATAAAATTGATGTTTTAATGATTGAAAAGATGGATAGAATTGGTGGTAATTCAGTTCTTTCTCAACAAGATTTTGCTGTTCTTAATTCAGATTTACAAATTAAAGCTGGCATAAAAGATAGCGAAGAATTATTTTTAAATGATTTAAATAAAGCTGGAGCTGGATATAATCATTTAGAACATTCTTTAAGAATTATAAGAAATTCAAATGAAGCATATGAATTTGCTAAAAGTTGTGGGGTTAAATATGCTGATAAGCTTAAGTTTTTAGGCGGTCATAGTGTTGCTAGAAGTGTTGAAACTATTGGCGGTGGCGGTGCTTGTATTAGCACTTTAAATGAATTTTTTATAAAACATAATGGAAAGATTAAAAACGAAACTAAATGCGATGAAATCATTCAAGATGAAAGTGGCAAAATAATTGGCGTAAGCGTTAGAGAAAATTATAGATTTAATAGAAATCTAGCAAATGATGATAGAGAGAATTTAAGTGGAGATAAAAAACACTATAAAGCAAGGCTTGCGGTAGTTTTTGCAACAGGTGGATTTAGCTGTGATATTGAGTTTAGAAGTATAGTAAATCCTAGATTAAGACTAGCAAAAAGCCCTTCAAGTTTAGGTCAGACTGCTGGTGCATTAAAACAAATGTTAAAGGTAGGAGCAATCCCAACTCAATTAGCACTTAGTAGATTTTCTTTTGGAATTCCTACAGAAGATTTAATTTATGGGATTATGGTTGATTGCAATGCTAAAAGATTTTTAAATGAAGATGGGGATAGACAAGGTTTATCAAATAAAATCTTAGCTCATATGGAAAAGATTAACACAACAATTTATCCAATAATTATTTTTGATAGCATAGGATTTGCTAATTCGCACGACCCTAATAGAATGCAAAGTTTTATTACTGCAGGGAAAATGAAGAAATTTGATAGCTTAAGTGATTTAGCTAATAATTTTAAGCTTAATGAAAATGATTTATCAAAGACAATGCAAGATTATGAAACAGGCATTTCAAATAATAAAGATGAGTTCAAAAAAGATTTAAGTAAGATTAAAAATTCTAGTATGAGTAAAGCACCTTTTTATGCAATGACAGCTGCACCAGGTCTTAGTTATACTCCAGGTGGTGTTTATGCTGATATAAATATGAGAGTTTTAAATATTAGTAACTATGAGCCAATTAAAGGGCTTTACGCGATTGGTGAGGCAACTGGTGGTGTTCATGGACAATCAAGGCTTACTAGTTGTTCTATTCCTGATTGTATGACTTCAGGAATTGCTTGTGCGAAAGATATTTTAAAAGGAGTATAAATGCAAAAATTATTAATGATTTTGATATTAAGTATTTTTGCATTAGGTAATGAATTTGCAATAAAACCACATCATATTGAAGTGAAATTAAAATGCACAGATTGTCATAAAGAAGCAAATGAAAAAGATTATAAAGCACTTGATTCTAATTCATGTCTAAGTTGTCATGGAAGTAAAGAGAAATTAGCAAAAAGGCTTGATTTTTTAAAAGGTAAAAACCCGCATAATAGTATTCATGATAATGCGAATTTAAATTGTTACACCTGTCATAATGAGCATAAGCCATCATTTAATATGTGTAATACTTGCCATAATACTAAAACTTGGATGAAGGAGATAAAATGAAAAAAACTATTATTTTTGTTTCATCTATTGTGGTTTTAACTTTAATTTTTGTATTTTTATCTCATAAAGCTATACAAATGACTGGAGATGATAAATTTTGTGCAAGTTGTCATGTAATGCAACCGATGAAGGAAGCTTATATTAAAGATGTTCATAGTGGTAATAATAATCTAGGTATAAAGGCAAATTGTGTAGATTGTCATTTGCCACATGATAATATAGTAAATTATCTAAGCACAAAAGCTTATAATGGCATTAAAGAATTTAGTATCACTGCTATTGGAGCTGATGAAAAGATAGATTGGTATGAAAAACTCAATCATAAAAAAGATTATGTTTATGATAGTGGATGCTTAAAATGTCATCAAGATATTACTAAAATTAATTCTAAAAATGAAATGCAAAATACAATGCATAAAAGATATTTAGATTACGCAAATGAATTAAAATGTGTAAGTTGTCATACCCATGTAGGTCATGATGGTTTAAGGGGTAAATTAGATAAAAAATGAAAAAATACACAATTTTATATGCAGAAGATGATTTAAATCTAGCAAGTCAAGTTATTGATTTGCTAGAACTACTTGATTTTAATGTGCTTTATGCTAAAGATGGCTTAAGTGCTTTAGATATATATTTGGCTAAAAAGCCTGATATATTATTACTTGATATTTCTATGCCAAAACTTGATGGTTTAAATTTATTAGAAAATATAAGAAATTCTGATAATAAAATTCCTGCTATTATGATTACAGCTTTAAGCGATAAACAAACTTTATTAAGTGCAGTTGAGCTTAATATTTGCAAGTATTTAATAAAACCTTTTGATAGGATTAAACTTGAAGATGCTTTAAAAAAGGCTATAAAAAGTATTAATAATAAAATTAAATTAAGCAATAATATATATTTAGATATTGATTTAAATGAGTTATTAGTAAATGATGAGATTATTAAGCTTAGCAAAAAAGAATTTTTATTGCTTGAAATTTTGTTAAAAAGTAGTCCTAACATTGTAGATATTTATAAGATTTGCGATTATGTATATAATGATTATGATGTAAGTTCTGATGCTATTAAATCACTCATTAAAAATCTTAGAAAGAAATTAGGCGATAAAGGTATAATTCATAATGCAAATTCTCGTGGATACTATATCAAAATTACTTAATATAAGCATTCGCAAAAAAGCTTTTATATTTGTTTTAACTTTGATTATTTTTTTATGTTTTATTTTGAATTTTTTATATATTTCTTGGCATAAAAATTATTTATTTCAAAACAAAAATAGTTTTAATGATAGGTTTATTTATTTTTATAGTGATTTTTTAAATAATTTATTAAACAATACGCTTAGTATTAGTTATGAATTTAG
>NZ_JAHCZE010000097.1:0-3212 GCF_018501205.1 Campylobacter sp. 2018MI01
TATTAAACAACTTATTTTAAGGAACAATTATGAAATACCCTTTAGATTGTGAAGACAATTTTTCAAAATCATTTTTATTTTGGATAGCTAAATTTCTAAAATTTAAATTGAATTCTTTATCAAATAAACTACTTGAAAAAGCAGAAGAATTAAGAGAGATTAATATTGCTTTAAGTAAAAATAATTTCACCATAGAAGAATTAGATGAGTTAGCTAAAAAATCAAGAAATATAGGAATGATTGGTGTAAATACTTATTTCAACCCTATTAAAAAATTTTACGAGCAAATAATTCACTATAAGCTGTACTCTCTAAAACTAATTGATGAAGAATTAGTAATTGAAATTCTATCAAGTATAACAGCAGGTCTTAGTGATGCGAGTAAAAAAAATCACAAAATCGCTATAGTTAATTTTTTTAAATTTTTAAGTTCGCAAAATAAAGATGATGATAGCTCTTATGTTTATGAAATAGAGTTAAAAAACTGGTCAGGATTAAACTCATCATCAGGACAAAAACTACCAGAATTTATGAGTGAAGAGCAAATGAAAACATTTTTAAATACTCTAAATAATTATGAGTTTAAAAGTAATCAAGACAGAAATAAACTTGCTATAAAAATCATATTATTTACTGGAGTAAGGGTTAATGAAGTTCTTAGATTAAGGTTAAAAGATATTAGCTATGAAAATGATTTAATAAGCCTTAGAATTCATGCTAAAGGTAATAAATATAGAGTGGTTTTACTAAATATAAATTCCATTAAAGAGCATTTAGAATATTTTAATAATTTCGCTGAACCTAATCAATACTTATTTACAAATAAACAAGGTAAGCCATTAACTCAAGCTTATATATCAAGATTAATTGAAAATGTATTATTAGCAGCCGGTATTCGCAAAGAAAAAAATGGAGCTCATATGCTAAGACATAGTTTTGCTACCCTACTTTATAAAAAAGAAAAAGATTTGTTATTAGTCCAAGAAGCCTTAGGGCATGCTTCGCTTAATACTTCAAGAATTTATACTCATTTTGATAATGATAAATTAAAATTAGCAGCAAAAATAGCTAATAATTTAAAAGAAGACTAAAAAGTCTTCTTATGTATCCATCAAAACTATTAAATTAATTTAGCTCAAAACAAGTATAGTCTATATATTAAGTAAAATAACAAATAAAACTAGTAAAAAACACTTTTCATCATATAAGCTAATATCACCAAAAAACGAACCTAATCCATAAATAACTCTAAATTACTCTAAATATTTAAACTGAATACCCTACTTTATTTTGAAATTATTCTTTTATAAAGTAAAACTAAAAAAACAACTAGCTAAAATAAAACTTTAATAGATAAAAAAGATTTTTTCATCGTATAGGTTGTAAGATATTCAAAAATAAACTATTACTAATCAACCTAATCTATTTATTTTTAAATACTTAAGCTGAATACCCTACTTTATTTTGAACCTATTCTTTTATAAAAAAATTAACACAAATAAACCACTTTAGCCAAAACAACTATAAACTATAAACAAAAGCACATAATACTAAATTTTATTTTGTTTAGCTTAGTTTTTGCTCTATTATATATAGTGTTTATCCTATAAAAAGTAATAGCACAAATACACCTAATCCGTAAAACTCTTATTTATTCCAAAATTTAAGCTGAATACCCTACTTTATTTTGAACCTATTCTTTTATAAAAGAAAACTAAAAAACAACTAGCTAAAATAAAACTAGCACATATAAAAAACACTTTTTCATCATATAAGTTATAAAAATACCCACCACTTAAACTACCAAAAAACGCACCTAATCCGTAAAAACTCTGATTTATTCCAAATATTTTTGAGCTAATTTGTTTAGGTATCTTTTTTCTTATCATAGAATAAACGCTAGGCATAATAGAGCAAAAGCTAATACCGGTTATAAACCTAACTAAGCAAAATAACCAAAAATTATGGCTAGTAAAATAATGCAATATTAAACATATAAACAAAGCAAAAGTGCTAATTAAAATCAAATTAACTTCTCCATAATCTTTTGCTAATTTTGATAATTTCGGAGCAAATATAGCACTAGCAATTCCTGCTAAACTAAAGCAAAAACCTGTAGCTAATTCTTTATGATCTACTAGTTTTGAAACAAATAAGCCGATTATAGGACCTATAAATGTTTGAGAATACTGCACTAAAAACGAAGCTAAACACAAAACTATTACAAATGAATACAAGCCTTTATCAAGCCTTATTTTTTCGCCTTTAGGAACTGGAGTAAAATCTTCTTTTACAAAAAATAATATCAATAAAAATATACTAATTAATAAAAATCCTGATATTGCAAACTGAACTCTAAAATCAAAAAAGTGCATTAATACTCCACCAAACAATGGTCCTAAAAGCGAGCCTGTTATCTGAAATGAGCTAAGTTTTGCAAGAGATACATTCACATCATCTTTAGGAGCATTAACAGCTATTAATGCAATACAAGCAGGGTTAAACCCAGAAAAAAATCCCATAATAAATCTAAGTATTATAAATGATTCTGCGGTTTTTAAAAATACGCTAATTAACAAGCACAAGCCCATACCAAAACTAGCTCTTAAAAGCATTTTTTTACGACCATATTTATCAGCTAAAATACCCCATAATGGTGCAAACAACGCCATAGTAAGTGTGCTACCAGCATAAGCTAAACCACTATATAAGCTAATCTTATCTCCGCTCACTCCATATTCTTGCATAATAAATGGTAAAAGCGGTAGAATTTGATTAAGCGCTAATGTGCTTAAAAATGAACCTAATGAAACTATTAAAAGCATAAATTTAAAATTACTTTGCATAGGTTTATTATAGTTCTTGTTTGTAATTAAAGCTACTTTTATAGTGAATAATTAAGTGATTTAAAATAAATTGAAAGCTTTAAATATTCGTTGCTTAAGTTAGATTTTATATATAAAACCCAATAAATCACTAAGATATTTGAAAAAACACTCAAAAGGAATTTAAAAACAAACTTTTAAATTCCTTAATCTTTTTTAGTATTTACTTACACTTTTAAAAACATACTCACTCATCATCACCAGGAGCTACTCTTTGTAAGTATTTTACTACTTGATAGTATTCATTCTCATCTAAACTTGCATTATCTTGCATAGATTTAATTGTGCTTGGCCATACATTTTTACTAAACTCATCATAAGCATGTA
>NZ_JAHCZE010000098.1:0-3159 GCF_018501205.1 Campylobacter sp. 2018MI01
ATCTTCTAACTCTACTAAAAGTGGTTTAAATTCGTGTGTATCATCATCAAATTTTTTAAAAATTTTAAACATATTTTACCTAATTAATATATTTTTTAAATACTTAAATAATAATTACCCTAAATTAATTTAGGGTAATTTACTTAATTCCAAGCACTCATATAGATTTGATTTAATCTATCATCGTTTATATGATTAATATTATGAATATCTATGCCGTTATTTTTAGCAAATGCACTAGTTTGCTCTATTAGTTTATCTATTGTTTTTGTATTGATGAATTTATTATCATCAAGTTCTATTGTGTTTATTTGATTGTGATAGCCAAATTTCCAAGCAAAGTGATGTGCTACTCTTATGCTATTTGTATCATCATCTTTAAACTTTATTAGCAGGTCTTTACCATCTTTTATTAAAAATATTTCATCAGCTTTTAAATTTTGTAATTTTAAAGCATCTTGCCCACCATCATCATAGATTAAATCATTTCCATCACCTTTTCTATAAACATATATATCATTACCAAATCCACCATATAACTTATCATCTCCTTTACCACCGATTAAAGTATCGTTTCCTAATTTGGTTGATATAATATCGTTTTTATTACTGCCTATTATTACATCATCTTTATAAGATGTGCTTATATTGCTTGCATTATCTTGATAGGCTACTGCAAATGTTGATGTAGCAAAATTAGAAAAGCTAAAATCTTTTTCTTTTAAGAATACTATTGCTTCTTTGTTTGCTTGCATACTTACGCTTCTTTTGATAGCTAGTTCATCTAATGTAACATCACTAAAGCTTATGCTACTAATTTTACTTTCATTATTGGTATTATAAAAATCTTTTATTGTTACGCTATTATCTTTATTAAGTGTAATTTTTAAATCATTTAAATCTTTTTTAAATCTTACATCTTTATAGCTTACATCTTTAAAAATAATTGTATTTTTATCAATATTATTTAAATTGCTTTCTATTATGGTATCGTTACCAAAATTAAGCCCAGTAAATGTATAAGTATCGCTTCCAGCCTTACCTACTAGTGTATCATCTCCACCAAATCCATTAAGACTATTATCCTTATCATTGCCTTCTATCACATCATTACTTGAGGTTCCTATATTGCTTAATTCAAATAAAGCATCGCTAAGCTCTTCACTTGAATTTGAATTAAAATACATTCCATTAGTATTTTTAGCTAAATCTTTAAAATGCTCAAACTCATTACGAATAGCTATAAAATTAATTTTTACTGAATTATCTTCGTATTTATTGGTATTATTTGCATTTCTTAGACCTGCTACATAAAAAATTTTAGCTCTACCTTCTACTTCATCTCTTCTATGATTATCATCTCCAGGCTCATCTGTCATTACATACACTTCTTTACTCAAGTGATTATTTGGTGTAAAACGACTCATTCCTTCTAAGATAGCTGCCATAGTGTATTCTGTGCCACCATATTGCAAATTAACACTATTTATTCCACCTAAAAAACCTTGATAATCAGTGTAAGTTCCAATTGTTTTTATATCATTATCATTATAAGTAACTATTGATATTTTAGAATAAAAATTTTCTTTAAAGATATTACTAGCTATAATCTTTGCATTTGCTTTGCAAGTTGCTATATCATCTCCCATAGAACCTGTTGTATCTATTACTATAGCTACTTCTTTGCCTGGATTATCCTTTAAATTAATATTTAAAAATCCATCTTCGCTTTTTTTAAAATTGCGTATTGTTATACTACTATCGCCTTTAGTTACTATTAAATCATTATTGTCTTTAAGCTCATATGTAATACTTGTATCTTTAGCATCTATATATGCTTTCCTATCTTCATCATAAGAACCACCTTCTAATGTAGAGCCATTAAATACTACTTGACCTTTGCCATCCTTATCGTCTATTGTAACTTTACCATTACGAACATAATAAATATCATTACCGCTTATATCGCTAATCTTATGCTCTCCACCATCAATGATAATCAAATCATTTTTATTTAAATTTGTATTTTCACCTAATTTATTATGGGTATTATCAAGCAATATAATATCCCCACTAATTTGATTTTCATTAGTAAAATGTTTAAGGGTTGTAGAGATTTGGCTTTTAAAACTATTTTTGTCTTGATAAGCTTCTCCTATTTTCTTACCATCATTTTCACTAGGTTCTTCTATGCTGGTTTCTTCTCCGATTATTTTATCTTTATAGTCAGCATACATTCTAACTACTTTCATATGATATTCTTCATCTACATTGCCATCAGGATAAAGCCCAAAAAAATCTGAAGTTCTTATTCTTCTTTGTGCAATTCCATAACCACTAGTTTTTCGTGATTTCCCGCCATTAGAATTATATCTTATCTCAAACCAAGCTCTAGCTCTATCACCTTCTTCAATAGCTTTAGATAAACCAGGTCCTATTAATTTTTTACCCCCATTGTACGCTAAATCAATAAGAGTTATTAATTCTTTGCTATCTTTTAGATATTTATACATTTCTTCACTAATTCCTTGATTAGGATTATTACTTGTTTTAATAATCATTTTTTTATAATCTGGCAATATAGTATAAAAAAGTTCTTTTGCTTCTTTTTCGTTAGTTAGTTTTATGCTATTTTTATTGTTATAATACTTTTCAATAATACGTTTGCCTTCATCTTTAGACTTTACTTTAGATAAAGCAGATATTAAATTATTAAAATCATTAGCTTGTTCATTGCTAACATTAAGTTTGATTGTTTTAAAATGTTCTCTCCAAGTATTTTTATGAGAAATTAATTCATAACCAACACCAATTGTAGGTCTAAGTTTACTATCAAGATAAACTTTTACATCAAAACCTTCATTATTCTTAATATTATTATATAATTCACTACTAAAGTTTTTTACCCTATGTAAACCACTTAAACTCATTTTTTCTCCTTTTTTAGATTTATTTCACAGCCAAAAATTTTAAATTTATTACATCTATCAATAGTTTTTTCTGAATATGGTTGATAAATTACATTAGATACCATATCTAAAATATCAATAAAAGTTATACTATAATAATTGTCATATCTAATATGATTTAAATTATTAAATTTATGATAATTTAAAATATAATCACTATCCTTATACTCTATAATAACAGTTTCTTTTG
>NZ_JAHCZE010000099.1:0-3127 GCF_018501205.1 Campylobacter sp. 2018MI01
AAATAATACAATAGACAAAATTTTTTATACCTGTTATCTAACTGAAAATATTTAATTTAATCTTAAAATATTAGTAGATCTTAAAACTATATTTTGGTATTACAAAATAAATATAATATTTTTATTTGATTGTATGATTTATGCCTTTTTTAGTAAAGTTAGTAATAATTTTTGGCTTTGTTTAATACTTGCAAATTTGCTTAAAATTGTCCTTTGTTTTTACTAATTTTTCTTATTTTTATATTATGAAAATTTATTTTCTTAAGTATATTTCATCGGTATCAATTTCAACTAAACAAATAATCAAATTTATAATTTAGTTCCAGTAAAGCTCATAACATATTTAAGACCTTTTTAGCGGCTTTTACACCTTCATGCCATAATTTATGTCTTTTTAATACATATTTAGCATCAATTTTTCCACCAAACATAGCACCTAAAAGTGCTCTATTAGTCTTAAAAACAAAAGCAAATAAATGTATAAATATCCAAAAAATCATTAAAAACATTCCAATATTATGTAGTAATGCTACTAAAAATATAGAGTTTTCACTAATTGAAATTCCTGCTAAATTTTTATAAGTTTTAATAAGCCCTGTAATAATCAAAACAGCCATAATAATTACAAGTCCTAAATACGCAAGGCGTTGTTCTGGTAGGTATTTTTCGCAAGGTTCTTCTTCTTTGTTAAAAATTATTGCATAGATTAATTTTATGCTTTTTTTAATATCACCTTTTTTTGGAAGCATTGAAAAATCTTTGCGTAAAATATAATATGTAATATGCAAAAACACAAAAAATATCAAGCTAATACTAAAAATATAATGAATCATCAAACTAATATAATAATCCACACTCCAAGACATTAAAGGTAGTTTATAAATCATATATCTTTTTGCGACAGGCATTTGCAAAATACCACTAAAAATCAACGCAAAAACACTAATCATTATTCCTAAATGAGTTATTTGATTAAATATACTTTGTCTTTTAATTTTCATTTTTTTTCCTTAGTAAAACACCTGCTAAAACACCTGCAATCGGGCTTAATAAAACACTTTTAATAATTTTGTCATTATTGGTTATTTTGTTATTTATATCTACTTTCATATGTGCTATTCCTTGGGTGTTGTTTGCGTGTTTTTTGCTTATTGCTTCTTGAATTTTTTCAAATGAAATCGGTGATACATAAAAAGTTGCAGTTCCGCCGTTTTGTTTATCTCCGTAAATATATGTGCCATCATCTTTGGCTAAATCTTTATATTCTTGTGCCTTTTTTAGGGCTAGTAATTTTATTTTTTCCTTATTTGCATATATCATTGCGTTTTTAGGACAAGCACTCACACAAGCAGGAATGCTAATATCAGCACATAAATCGCATTTATACATAACTCCACCACCTGCTAATTTAGGTGCTATTTTAAGATAAACTCCAACTCCTGCTTGTCGTTGTGGTATGTGCCAAGGGCAAACATCTTTACATTTTGCTCCACCAAAACAAACATTAGGATTAATTTTAACCGCTGAATTATCTTTGCTAATTGCTCCAAAAGGGCATATTTTAAGGCAAGTTGGGTCATCACAATGCATACAATGTCTTGGGATATTTATATTTTTATCATCTATGTTTAATTTTTCAACATAGATGAAATTATAAGGATTTAGCCTATTAATCTCATCTTTTTTGTCTTGATAATCTTCATAAAATTTTTGTGGATAATAATTTGGTATTTTGCTAATTGGTTTAGGAAAAACATCTTTATTTTTTAATTTACAAGCACTTACGCATAAAGATGTTGCTAAATTAGCACAGCCATCGCAAAAGCTTAAATCAATTAGTTTTGCCATTTTTTCTTGATTAGTATTCGCAAAAACCTTGCTTACACTAGCAATTCCTGCGATTTTTAAAAAATTTCTTCTATCTAAACTCATAATATTCCTTTTTTTGATAAAGTATAAGAGTTTTTAAAAATTATGTATGTGATAAAGTTACAATGAAAAAGATTGAAGATTTTTTAAATTCTATATTTACAAATAATGAGCTAATTAAAAAATGTTTAGAAAAAGGTCTTTTTAAGACTTATAAAAAAGGCGATGATTTATGGGATTGTCAAGGGCTTATATTTATAATTGATGGAAGTATTAAGATATTTATTGATAATGGCATTAGAAAGATTGATATTTTTAATTTATCAAATGATGAATATTGCTTATTATCAGCTTCTTGCGTGCTAAATAATATTAGTTTTAATGTTAATATTGAGTTTGTAAAAAACACTAATGTTTGGGTAATTCCTAGCAAAGATTTAGAAGAATTAAGCGAAAAATATTTAGAATTTAAACAGCTAAAATTAGACATTATTTCTAAAAGACTTAGCGAAATTATGCAATTTTTAGAAGATTTTGCTTTTATGCCGCTTTCAAATCGTGTTTTAAAATATATAAAAGATAGTGCAAGTAATAATGAATTAAAAATTACTCACGAAGAATTAGCAAGAGTAGTAGGTAGCTCAAGAGAAAGTATTTCAAGGGTTTTAAAAGAGTTGAAAAATGATAATAAAATCTTGTTAAAACGAGGTGCTATTATTGTTTGTACTTAAAGAATTTAAAACAGGAGTTTAAAATAAATCTTAGATATTGCTAGATTTAAAATTTAAATTTCAAATTCAAATTCTTTAAAATTAAATTATATTTCTAATTGCAATACTAAAAATAAAGTTATTTAAAATAATTTGAAATAGAATTTTGGTTTTTTTATAAATATTTATATTATAAACTTCATCTATAAATCCTAATAACGATAAACTCCACCAAACTCTTATTTCCCAAGTATTTTCAACAATCAATTACCATTGGTCTATTTCAAATAACTTAAAAACTTTTTCACATTTTTTTCATTTTTTTCAATTTTTTTAAAAAATATTTTCATATTTAAGAATACTTTAAGTTTTGCTGTATATAATTCAGGCTTTCGTTTGCATAACTTCAGTTATCAAACTTGTTATTTTAAATAGTTTTATTGTTAATTTTAAATATATCAATTATTTCAACGTCAATCTTTGATATCTAAACAAGTGATCAAGAGCCATTTAAAACTTTCTTATATATAAGTTTTAAATCATTCACT
>NZ_JAHCZE010000009.1:0-41376 GCF_018501205.1 Campylobacter sp. 2018MI01
ATCTAAAACCTATTAATTATTTCTATTTCGCTTTGTTTAAAGTCTAGCGTTTGGGCTTTATTATTTAAATTAAGCTCTATATAAACAACATCACTTAAGCTAGATAAAATCAATACATCTTTTAATACATAATTTCCATCGCTTAATTTACAGATATTTTTCTCTCCTTTTTTAATATCACAATCATTAATATCTAGCTTTTTATAATTTATAAAATAACTCATATATAAACTATTTTTACTAACTACAATATCAGTTCTAAACCCACCAATGTTGGCTAATTTAACAACTTTAATATCAAGACTAAAAAAATACCAAATAGAGCAAATTATCCAAATAATTTTTATAATCAAACTAAATCTTTTAAAAAAATATGCAAAAAAACATAAAGTAATAAATATAGCCATCATAACATTTAAGCAATGATTTATCGTTGGAAAAGTTACATTTTCGTTTTGATATATTTGAACTAAACTTAAAAATACTAATTCAATTATGATAATTACTATAATTACAAATAATAAAAATACTCTTTCATACAAAAAATTAAGAATTTTAAAGCCAAATTTATTTGACTTTTTTCTTTTACAAGCTAAAAGCACAACAAATTCAATCATAACATAAGGAATAATCCCTATAAAAATAGAATAAACAAAACACACATATCCAAATGTAAGTAATAAATTAAAATCAAATCTAGGCAAATACCCAACTTCAAATAAATAATATTTTGTATAAGCTATTACAGAAACAAAAGTTATTAAAACTAAAGAAAATCTCATAGTTTTTACAAATATATTGGCGAGTTTTAATAATTTAAAATAATTAAAATAAAGCCTTTTAAACTCTCTTTTGTAATTTAACATTAATCTTTTAGTATTCCTAGCAAAACAAATTCTAAATTTCTTTAAAAATTTATCAGACATTTTTACTCCTTTTTTTAAATTTAGCAAAAATATCTTTTACTTTTTAAAAAATTCAATAAATTTTTTAATATTTTTATATAATAAAAAAAATTATAAGGACAAAATATGAACTCAAGCTTATTTTTAATGGGAAGAATAAAAGAACTATCAAATGAATTGATTTTAAAAGAACTTAGCAAAAGAGTAGAATTTGATTTATCCTTTTCTCACGCTGATATTTTAAATATATTATTTGATGAAAAAGAATATTGTATGGTTCAAATAGCACAAAAAATACATAGAAGCAAGGCTACAATTAGCTCTTTAATAGACAAATTAGAACAAAATGGATATATCACAAAAAGCCAAAGTAGTAACGATAGTAGAATGTATTTAATAAAAGCAACTCAAAAAACTTTAGATTTAAAACCAATATTTGAAGAAGTATCAAATATAGTTTTTGAAAAATTACTTAAAAACTTTTCAAAAGCAGAAGAGTTATTTTTAGAAGAATTATTAGAAAAAATGCTAAATAACATAAAAAATTAAAATATATTTAACTTTTTATGCAAAAATAGTTCGTTATCAAACTAAAAAGGAGTTAAAATGAGTAATGGATTTAGTGTAAAAAGTCTAGGAGAATTTAAAAATATTCAAAGAATTGATTTAAAAGAAGCTTTAGGGTTTACATCTTGTGAAATAAGTATTAACACAATGGAAGCAAATACTAATGTGCCTTTTGTTCATCATCATAAAGAAAATGAAGAAGTTTATATTATCTTAGATGGTAATGGGGAAATAAAGTTAGATAATGAACTAATTTTAATTAAAACAGGAGATATAATCAGAGTTGCACCTAGTGTAAAAAGACAGATTTTTGCAAAAACTAAACTAAATTATATCTGTATTCAGGCAAAAGAAAATTCTCTAACCCAATACACTTTTAGTGATGGCGTAGTAGAGTAATTTAACTTAGGAGCAATCCTAAGTTAAGCAAATATATTAATCAAATAAGTATTCAAAGGAATAGCCACAATATCTATCAAAACAGAACCACACAAAGGAACTATCAAAAACGCAGGTTTTGAGAATAAAGAATATCTATTGCAAGCAGCATTCATATTTGCAACCGCATTAGGAGTAGCACCCAAGCCATGCCCCATTAATCCAGCACACATAATAGCACTATCATAGTTTTTCCCACACAATCTAAACACAACAAATATTGCAAACAATACTAAAACAACAACTTGAACAAAAAGCGTAATCAATAAAGGCATAGCAACCACGCTTAATTCATTGATTTTTAAACTCATCATAGCCATAGTTAAAAATATTCCTAAGCTAAGCTCACTAATAGTATCTATTGTGTATTGATTTAATTTAAATATATTAAAAATATCATTTATATTTCTAATTAGCATTGCTATTAACATAGCGCCCACATAGCTTGGCAAAGAATAACCGCTAAGTTTTGTAAATAATGAACTTATATAAAATCCAATGCACATAATACAAAGTATTAAAAATAAAGATTTTAAAAATTCTTGATAACTTGCGTGATGAATATTGTGCTTTAGCGGGTCAATATCTTGTATATCTTCGTTTGTTTTTATCTCTAATTTATATTTAAGTATTAAATATCTACATAAAGGCCCACCGAGTAAAGAGCCGCTTATTAAACCAAAAGTAGCCGCTGCAATTGCTACTACTTTAGCATTGCTAAGACCACTTAAATCTTCCACCATACCACCAAAAGCAATAGCATTTCCGTGTCCTCCTTCTAAAGCAACAGCCCCACTTAAAATTCCATATAAACTATTTAGCCCAAAAGCATTCATCATAGTAATTCCAATAGCATTTTGCATAATAGCCATTGCCCAGCAACACGCTAAATATATTAAAAGCAATTTACCACCAACTTTTAATAATCTAGCACTTCCGCTAAGCCCTACAACACTAAAAAATACAACCATAAAAGGAGTTTGCAAGGACTTATCAAATTCTATATTAATATCTATAAAGGTTAAAAACCATACTAAAATACTTACCAAAAATCCACCAACAACAGGAGCTGGGATACAAAATTTTTCTAAAAAATTGATTTTGGTTTTTAAAAACATTCCAAACAATAAAACACCAATGCTAATTGCCAATACGCTCAAACTATTAAAACTCATATAACAGCCTTTCTTAATAAAATATAAGCTAAATAAGCGCTTAATTTAGCAGTATGATTATCTATATCATATTTTGGATTAAACTCGCAAATATCAGCTAAAGCAACTTTTTTACTATCTAAAATAATTTTTAGTATCGGTAAAATTTGTTGCAAACTAATACCATAAACAGCAGGAGCACTAACACCTGGTGCATAACTTAAAGAAAACACATCAATATCAATACTAAGATATAAAACATCGCAATCTAATATAAATTCTTTTACAATTTTTGCTGAATTATCAAAGTCTTTATCTAAAACATATTTAGCATTCATATCTTGCATAGTATTAAATAAAGCTTGAGTATTTGATAAAGCATTTGCCCCAATACATAAATATTTATAAGAATAATTATTTGATTTTGCGTATTTATAAGCTTCATAAAACGAATTGCCTGAAGTGTGTTGGGGTTGAATTCTCACATCAAAATGTGCGTCAAAATTAATAACACCTACATTTTGTTTATTATCTAATAAAGCCTTAATTCCAGCCAAAGAAGTTTCGTGACCACCACCTAAAATAACGCAATAATCTTGATTTTTTAATACTAAATTAAGCTTATCGTATAATAAATCATCAGCTTCTTCTAGGCTTTTAAAATTATCAATATTACCTAAATCATCAAAGCTAAAATCATCAAATACAGCAAAATTTGCCATATTTTTTCTAATAATATTCGGTGCTAATTCGCTACCAACTCTTCCGTGATTTCTATCTACACCTAAACTAGAACAAAATCCTATTAATTTATTTGAAGATGAAGTATTTAAACATTTAAAAACTCTGTTATGAATACTTTCTTCGCCATCATTTCTTCCAATCCACATAAAACTCTCCTTAAATATCTTATACTTTAAATTGTTTTAATTAAATAAACAAGAAATACTTAAAAATTGAGTTTAATATGTGTAATTTGGTAATAAAATTAGGAAATAAATTCCTAATTTTGTAAAGATTTATAAATCACATCTAAAACGCTGCCATCACGATATTCTACAACGCCTACTACCTCATCGCCAAATTTAATACTAGCTGGTTTGCCTGTGATTTTCTCTGCCATTTCTTTTAGTTCTTCAATCGTATATAATTTAATACCTGCTTTTGTGAAATTCTCTATTAAATCAGTTCTTTTAGGATTTACTGCAATTCCGTAATCAGTGCAAACCACATCAACATTTGCTCCTGGGGTGCAAATCGTGCTTACATTATCAACTACGATTGGAATTCTAGCACGAATTAATGGTGCTAAAATCATTGCAATTTTTGCACCTTCAGCAGTATCTTGGTGTCCGCCTATTGCTTGATTAATAACACCTGTTGAAGTAGTAATTACATTTACATTGAAATTCGTATCAATCTCAAGTGCTCCTAACATTACAAAATCTAATTGATTTACCGCTGGAGTAACTAGATTTGGATTTGCATAAAAAGATGCTGATATTTCATAATGTTTTGGGTTTTTTGCAAGTGAGCTAACAGCATCTAAATCAAAACTTTGAGTATCAAAAAGCGCATCCATCAAACCATTTTCATGCAAATCAACTAAGGCAGCAGTGATACCACCAACACCTAAACTAGCAGTGATATTATGCTTAATCATCTCTTCTTTTAAAAGCTTAGTTACTGCTAAAGAAGCGCCCGCAGCTCCTGTTTGGAAACTAAAGCCATTTTTAAATAAACCTGATGCTAAGATACATTTTAAAGCATTTTCAGCTATTAAAATATCTCTTGGATTATCATTAAAACGAATTGCACCTGATACTATGCCTTTTGGATCGCCAATACTCTCAATCTCACAAACAAAATCCACCATAGTTTGGTCAATACTAGCAGGAAGATTTATCCCATCTACTAAATTATCAGTAATTGCAATAACTTTATTAGCATACATAGCATCAACCTTAGCATAACCTAAACTACCACAAGCAGATTTGCCTGTATAACCATTAAGATTACCAAATTTATCACAACTTGGAGCACCAATAAATGCTACATCAATTTTAAGCGAGCCATCCTCAATAGCTCTAGCACGACCACCATGACTTCTAATAATTACAGGAGTTTTTAATCCACCATTACTAATAAAAGAACCCAATGGCTCTCTTAGACCACTTGTTTGAAGACTTGTTACAACACCATTTTTAATATGCTCAATTAAAGGTTTATGGCAAGTTGAAAGAGAGCTTGCTGCTACACAAAGATTTTTAATACCTAGCTTGCTTATTTCTTCTAAAACTAGATTTAAAATATAATCTCCACTTCTAAAATGGTGATGAAAACTTATTGTCATACCATCTTTTAAGCCTGATTTTATAATAGCGTCTTTTATACTTGAGACTAATTTATCTTCTTTTTTGCCAACTCTAATAGCTGCACCGATTTTACGCTCTTTTGGTTGTTTTAATTCTCCACTATATACAACTACATCTTTATAATTAGCAATTTTATTAGGTATTTTTCTATTAACTGCATTTACTTTATACATAATCATTCTCCTTTATAAAGACCACTAGCTTTAGCTAATTCAAGCACTCTTAAAGCTCTAATAATAATTGGACCATCTACCATTTTGCCATCAACTGCAATTACACCTATGCTATTTTTTTCCGCTTCTTTAGCTGCATTTACTACTTTTAAAGCGTCTATTATTTCTTTTTCTTTTGGAGTATAAATATCATGAACTATTTTGATTTGACTTGGATGAACTACTGATTTGCCATCAAAACCTAAGTCTTTTATAAATTGCACTTCTTCAGCAAATGCAACTTTATCTTTTATATTTGAAAAAACAGTGTCAAAACAATATAAATTATTGCTTCTTGCTGCGTGAATTATCTGCTCTCTTGCATAATAAAGCTCCATTGCGTGTTTGCTTCTAGTTGTTTTTAAATTCGTTACATAATCTTCAGCTCCAAGAGCAATCCCCATTAATCTATCACTTGCCTTTGCAATCTCACAAGCATTAATAACCCCAGTAGCACTCTCAATTGCTGCTAGAATTAAAGTTTTTCTAGGACGATTTAGTTTATGCTCAACTTCGCTTATTAACTCATCTACTTCTTTAACTTCGTTTGCATTATCAGTCTTTGGAAGTCTTATAACATCAACTCCAGCACTAACCATAGCTATTACATCATCTCTTCCGTAAGGAGAATTTAAAGCATTTATTCTTACAACAACTTCAGTTGAACCATAATTAATCTTTTTAAGAGTTTCATAAGTTAGCATTCTAGCCGCATCTTTTGCTGAAATACTTACTGCATCTTCTAAGTCAATCATAATAGAATCACTTCCATAAATATGTGCGTCTATTAATTTTGCAGGTGCATTTCCGGGCAAGAACATCATACTTCTTCTAAGTCTATCTTTATTTAGCATAATTCACTCTCCCAATCATAATCTTTTAAACTAGCTCTAAAAATAGCAGTTTTAAGTCTTGCACGAATTACTAAATCAAGCGCTCCTTTATCTTCTATTTTTATTGTTACATTTTTAATATCATATTCATCTAATACTTCATTAACGCTAGCTAATATTTGTTCTCCAAATTGTTTATAAACACTAGAATTTAATTCAATTTTCCTTCCCACATTAGCAGGACTTACACTAATTAAAACATCGCCTGATTCTAATGAACCAGCACTTGCAATAGTTGTAATCATCAAATCTCCTAATTAATTAAATTTTTTAAGTTTTCTTTTATTATTACAAAGATAACTTAATTTTTAGTTATTAAATTGTTTTTTAAATACTCATAAGTTGAATTAGCACAAAGGGATTTTAACTCCTTATTATTTAAATAATCCTTATCATTTAAAATAATTTTTCTAATCCTACTTGCACTTATTACTTTTTTATTTATTCTAGCTCTACTGATTTCATAGAATTTGATTTTAAATTCTTTTAAAATTTCTTTTGCTTTTTGGTTGTAATCTTTTGTTATTTTATCTTTTGGTTCTGTCCCAAAAAATCTCATATTTATCCCTAAAATAGGTGCTATTTTTGTAGCAAATAATGTAATATCAAGCCTTGAATAAATCTCATTAACATTAGCATTATCCTTTAAAAAATATGTAGGAAAAGTAGCTTTTGAAATAATATAATTTTTACTTTCGTGAATTATTATGTTTTTATAATCTTTTAATTCATTTCTTACAATCTCAAGCCTTGCTTTTGTATTAAACATACTTAAATCTTCGCTTAAAATAAATATATGCAAGATTTCGCAGTGTTTTAAGGCTTTTTGAATTAAATATAAATGCCCTTTACTCATAGGATTTAAATTCATTACAATTGAGCCAATTTTTTTTGCTCTTTTATAATGTTTAGCTAGTTCAAATTTATAATTTTCATAATTTAATTTTGTGTTTTCAAATAACGCAACATCTTTTGTAAGACATAATAAATAAAGCCCTAAACTCTCAAATACTTTTACATTACAAGGCTTTGTAAATATAAAATATTCATTTATATTTAATTCTCTTAATTTATCTGCAATTTGAGTTAGTAAAGTAGCACTAAAATTATTACCTTGTAAAGATTTATCAATTGCTATACATTTTACAATATTACCGCTTATACAAGCACTTGCTTTAATCTCTTCATTTTCTTCATAAACTAAAGCATATTCTATATCTTCATCGCATTTTAAATCAAATCTTTTTAAAAATAATTCTAATTTTTCTCTTTCATAAGCTAATAATAAATATCTAAACATTAAAACCTAGCTTCGTGTTCTAATTGATTTTTGCAAATATCTTCTATTGAATACTCTAATTCATATTTTAATAAATTACAAGACTTAATTTTATCGCAATGGTCATTTTTTAAAGCTATTGTTATATCTATTTCTTTTTTGCTTAACTTTTCTACTAATTTGATTAGATTTTCTACACTTATACTTTCTTTGCTAGCTATTGTAGTGCATATATTTTCTTTGGTTGTATAAAGCTCGCTAGCTACTTTTAAATTAATATTAACAATATCATCAATATGTGCGAAATGATAATTCTCATCATAGTTAAAATCACGACCTAATTCAGACTTACCGCAAGCAATTCTTGTGATATTTTTAATAATTGAATAATGTTCAAATTCTCCTAAAAATATCTTAGAATAATACCCTGCAATATTGCAATATCTTAAAATTGCATAAGAAAAATCAGGATTGCTTCTAGCATAATCTTGTATCATATTTTCAGCTAAGATTTTTGTCTTAACATAAGCATCACAGGTATTTTCCAATCCTACATTAGCAAATATACTTGATGGATATATTAAAGTCTTAACTTTAAATTTTTTCATAGCTTTTAATAATTTAAAAAGATTTATGATATTGTTTTCATAAAAAGTTAGATTATCTTTTTTACTAAAATTCTCATTGCTAGTTGCTGCAAAATGAAATACCATATCAATTTTAAATCTTGACATTACATCTTCTAAAGCTTCGCTATTTGAAATATCAACTTCATAAAAATCAACTTCATAATATTTTTTTATATTTTTTATAGCTTTTTTGTTTTTACCGCTTAAATTATCAATTCCAATTACCTTATGCCCAGCTTCTAAAAATCCAGATGCAGTGGCTGAGCCAATATATCCTGCAACACCTGTTATTAAAACTACCACTTTACTTCCTTAACTTAATTTTTGTTTTAAAATCTCATAAGCTTCATTAATCTCATGAAATTTCTCTATCCCTGCTCTTAGCTCGCTTTCGCTAAGATTTTTTGTGTTTAACACATCAGGATGATATTTTTTAGCAAGTCTTCTATATGCTGCTTTTACTTCAACTAAACTAGCATTAGGACTTAATTCTAAAACCTCATAAGGGTCTTTTTTAATTTTATTATTATTTTGTTTGTTATTGTTACCAAAATTTATAAATTGTGCAAATTCTTGTGTAACACCAAAAATCTCTGCAATTTCTTTTAACGCAAAAATCTTTTTTTCACTAAAACCATCAATACTCGCACAATAAAGCAAACTTTGCATAATATTAAGCTTTTCATTTTTGCTTAAAATAAAATTATTTTTAAGCTCTTGTGCCACTATCCTATAATTTTCTGGATTTTCTTTAGCTTCTTTAAAAACCTTTTTTAATCTCTCACGCTCAACTAAATTATAAGAATTATTATCTAGTATTAATTTTATAAATTCAGCTTCTTTAGGCGAAATTACTCCATCAAGTTTAGCTATTTTTGCAATAAGTGCGACTAGGTATTCAGCATATCCGCCTTTCATTTTAGTAAATTGATTATTTAAAATATTTCCTTTAAAAAATAAAGGTAATAAAATTGCTCCAATAAGCCCTAAAATAGCCGTTAAAATAGTCCCTAATATTATCGCAAAAAATGATATTATGGTTCTAATAATACCCTTACCTGTAATAAATCCTATAATTGCTAAAATTATTATTAATAATAAAAATATATTCAATTTTCTTCCTTTATAACACTTAAAATCTTTTGGAAATTATCGTTTTTCCTTTGTAATAATCAAATTTTTATTTTTTATCATAGCCTTCAATGTAAGCTAAAACTTTTTTGTAATTTTCCTTGCGAATACCATTTGCTATAGCAAATAATTCTATAACATATATAATGGTTAATAAAAATCCCAAAAATAAAAAACAAAGAAAAGCAATAAGTCCGTCACTACGATGGAAAAATAAACTATAAATTTTTTCTACAACTTTAATCTCAGTCATCGCCATTAATAAAATAATTGTAAAAGAAAAAAAATAATAAAAACTTTATAAATGCTAAAATAAAATCACCCTTATAAATCCTATCAATACCACAAATTCCTATCGTAGCCGCTAGCATAAAACCTAAATTTGGATCTTTTAAACAAATATTCTTAGACAAATTCTTATCTTTTATAGTTTCTAAATCCTGCGTTCTTAGTCTATCTTGAAGATAAGATATTTGTTCTTCAGTCATTTTTTGCCTTTAAAAATTTACTATTAATCATTATCCTTAAGTGCAATTAATACACCTTCTATCATTTTTTTAATATCACCATCAAGTATCGCATCAACTTGGCTAAATGCCTCATTACTTCTAGCGTCTTTTACTTGCTGATAAGGAGCTAAAACATACGAGCGAATTTGATGCCCGAAACTATTTTCGCCAACTCCTCCCGTATCTTTTCCATCGTTTAATTTCTCCATTTCAAGTTCATATAATCTTGAACGAAGCATTTTATAAGCTGTGGCTTTGTTTTTATGCTGACTTCTATCGTTTTGGCATTGCACTACAATTCCTGTTGGAATATGAGTAATTCTTACTGCACTTTCTGTTTTATTTACATGCTGACCACCTGCACCACTTGCTCTATAATAATCAATTCTTATATCTTTTTCTTCAATTTCAATTTCTATATCATCATCAATTTCAGGTGCAACAATTACACTACAAAAACTCGTATGGCGTCTAGCATTACTATCAAATGGGCTAATTCTTACAAGTCTATGAACTCCGTGTTCAGCCTTAAAATACCCATAAGCATTAAGCCCACGAGCAACAAAGCTAACATCTTTTATCCCTGCTTCATCGCCTTCTTGATAATCTAGTGTTTCAACTTTAAAGCCTTCTCTTTCACAAAATCTCAAATACATTCTATAAACAATACTCGCCCAATCATTACTCTCCGTTCCACCTGCTCCTGGGTGAATATTAATAATTGCGTTTTTAGTATCGTTTTCTCCACTTAAAAGCATTGATATTTCAAGACTTTTAATAGTTTCTTCTAAATTAGGACTATCTATAAATAAAGCTTCTAAAGTCTCATAATCATTTTCTTTCACCGCAAGTTCAAACAACTCGCTAGTGCCTACTAATTCACTATTTGCAATTTCATATTTTGATACTAATTGATTTAATTTAGTTTTTTCTTTACCAAGCTCGGCTGCTCTTTTTGCATCAGCCCATAATGCTGGGTCTTCTTGCTCTTTTTCTATTTCTTTTATTCTTTCTTTTGCCTCGTTTGGTTTGATTATTTTTTCTATATTGTCAAGTTTTATTTGTAATTCTTTTAATAATTCACTAAATTCATAATTATCCAAATTTTGCTCCGTAGTTGTATTTTAAAGGCAAATCTTAGCTAAAATTTATTAAGATAATAGCTTTTTTAAAAGGAATTTAAATGAAATTATTTTTACAAAGTTTAGGCTGTAATAAAAACTTAGTTGATAGTGAAATTATGCTAGGTCGCTTAAAAGAATATGAAATTACTAATGAAGCAAGTGAAGCTGATGTATTGATAGTAAATACTTGTGGCTTTATAAAAAGTGCAAAAATTGAAAGTATTAATGCTATTTTAGAACTACACGAAATTAGAAAAAAAGGCTCAATTTTAGTAGTAACTGGCTGCTTAATGCAAAGATACAAAGATGAATTGGTTAAAGAATTGCCCGAAGTTGATTTATTTGCAGGAGTTAGCGAGTATGCAAAAATTGATGAATTAATAGCAAGTCGTGAAAGTAGATTTAGAGATTTTGTATATTTACAAGACGCAAATACTCAAAGAGTAATAACAGGCTCAAATACTCACGCTTATATAAAAATCGCTGAAGGTTGCAATCAAACCTGTAGCTTTTGTGCTATTCCTACATTTAAAGGCAAGTTAAAATCTCGCCCAATAGATGATGTAGTAGCTGAAGTTAAAGGCTTAGTTGCTAGGGGATTTTATGATTTTTCATTCATTGCTCAAGATACAAGCTCTTATTTAAAAGACTTAAAAATTAGCGATGGTTTAGAGAATTTAATTTCAGAAATTGAAAAAATTGAAGGCATAAAGGCTGCTAGAATTTTATACCTATACCCAAGCTCAATTAAGCCTAGTTTAATTACTAAAATAATTAATTCAAAAGTATTTGTGAATTATTTTGATATGCCACTTCAACACTCAAGCGATAAATTATTAAAAATTATGAAGCGTGGCTATGATAAGGCTAAGGCTATTAGCTTTTTAGAGCAAATGAGAGCAGCTCCTAATAGCTTTTTAAGAACTGGTTTTATCGTAGGACACCCAGGAGAAAGTGAAGAAGATTTTGAAGATTTATGCGAGTTTATTAAAGAATTTGATTTTGATAGAATTAGTGTGTTTGCATATTCAAAAGAAGAAGATACCGCCGCTTACTCAATGCAACAAATCAATGCAAATACTATTAAAAGTAGGCTAAAAAAGATTGAAAAAATCGTAGATGCTAAAATCAATGCAAGTTTTGAAAAAATGCTAAATCAAGAAATAATAGCAAGTTGTTTAGGAGAATCTAGCGAAGGCGAGTTTTTTATAGGTGCTAAGCCGCTTTTATTTGATAGAGATATAGATGGAGAAATCTTAATAAATGAAAGTGAAATAGGAGAGCTAAAAGTGGGTGATTTAATAGTTTGTAAAATCACTCAAGTGCATGAAAAAACACTAATAGCAACTGCAATTAGACGCTATGAGAATTGAATATTTAGAAGAGCTAAAAGGTAAAAAAAACCTTTTAGCATTTTCACACGGGACTGATAGCACGGCACTTTTTTATGCACTTTTAGAGCTTTGTGAGTTTGATTTATGCCTTGTGAATTATCAGACTAGAATTAATTCAAATAACGAAGAGCAAAGCGCTATAAAATTAGCAAAAGCTCATAACAAAAAAATCTTTACTAAAAAAGTAAATCTTGATAATAATAATTTTGAAAGTAATGCTAGAAAATATAGATATGATTTTTTTGATGAATTAATGCAAGATTATGATAATTTAATAGTAGCTCATAATTTAAATGATAGGTTTGAGTGGTTTTTAATGCAAATTACAAAAGGTGCGGGATTATGCAATCTATTGGGTTTTAACGGGATTGATACAAGGAAAAATTATAAAATAATTCGCCCATTAATTAATACTAGCAAAGATGAAATTATGCTGTATTTAAATGAGAATAATTATGAATATTTTCAAGATGAAAGTAATTTTAATACCAAATATAAAAGAAACGAAATTAGATTAAATTATGCAAATGATTTTGTAAAACACTACGCAAATGGCATAAGAAATACTTTAAAATATTTAGAATTTGATAAGAGTAAAATATGTAAAGATAGCTTGGTTTATAAAGGAATTTATTTTTGTAAAGATGAAAATTCTTTAGATAAAGCTATTAAAAAACTAGGTTTTGTAAGCTCATCAAAGCAAAAATTAGAGCTAAAAAACCAGCTAAATAAAAACAACGAAGCCGAGCTTTATTTTAGGACTGATTGTGTTTGTGTTTGCTTTTATAAAGGATTTTTTATGGTTTTTTTAAAGGCTATTACAAAGCTTAGTAAGGAGCAAAAAGACGCTTATAGACTAGCAAAAGTGCCAAAAAATCTTAGATTTTTCCTAGCGTTAAATAATATAAAACTAAATGAATTAATAAATCTTACAAAAAACCTAAAATCAACTCATAATAATTATTGATATTTGATTTTAGGAATTTCTTTTTATGTAAAGATTAAATATTTAAGATAATGATTTAATACTTAATTTGCTGATTTTATAGTAATTTTTACTAAAACCAATAACTACAATTTTAATCATTTTTAAAATATAAATAAAAAATATTTAATCTACTTCAAGCAAATTTGTTGTTTTATAGTAACTCTTCTTTATTTTTAAATTATATTTTTTCATAAAATCTTTTTTTAATAAATTGAAATTCCTGTTTTAAATTCCCTTAATATTCATCAAAATATATAATATCAGTATCTTCATCGTAGTTTTTATAGTATTCTAAATAAAAATCAGGCAAGGTTTTTAAACTTTCACACCCATCAAACATCTCATACATATTCTCAACACTATTTGTGTATAAATTAATAAATTTATCAAAACTCGTGCAATCTTTAAACATCTCGCTCATATCCACTACATTTTTTGTATCAAAATCTACATATTGATTAAAACTAGAGCATTTAGCAAACATCGCATTCATATTTACTACATTTTTTGTGTCAAAATCAAGCTCTTGATTAAATTTAGAACAACCCGCAAACATAGCACTCATATCTTTTACATTGCTTGTATTAAAATCAAGCTTTTGATTAAATTCTTTACAATCATAAAACATACAATTCATATCTTCTACATTTTTGGTATCAAAACTAAGCTTTTGGTTAAAACTCTTACAACCTGCGAACATTTCAACCATTTGTTTTACATTTTTTGTATCAAAACTAAGCAGTTGATTAAAATTTGTACATTTATAAAACATACCATTCATATTTTTTACTTTACTAGTATCAAACTCTAGTTCTTGGTTAAAATTACTACACCATGCAAACATTTCACACATATAAACCACATTAGAAGTATCAAAACTAAGTCCTTGATTAAAGCTAACGCAATTAGCAAACATTCTTGTCATATCTTTTACACTGCTTGTATCAAAACTAAGCTCTTGATTAAATTCTTTGCACTCATAAAACATCCCACTCATATCTTTTACATTGCTAGTATTAAAACAAATCGCTTGATTTAGTTTTTTACATCCTAAAAACATCGCTCTCATATCTTCTACACTAGAAGTATCAAAACTAAGCTCTTGATTAAAGCTAACACAATTAGCAAACATTCCATGCATATCTTTTACATTGCCAGTATTAAGGCAAATCGCTTGATTTAGTTTTTTACATCCATAAAACATTCCTTCCATATTTGTTACATTTTTGGTATCAAACTCAAGCTTTTCGTTAAAATGCATACACCCTGCAAACATCATACTCATATTCACTACATTGCTAGTATTCCATTCGTTTATACCACTAAAATCAGTTCTTTTACTGTCCTCAAAAAGCCCACTCATATCGGTAATTAAACTTGTATCAATATCACCTAGATAAATGCTCTCATCAATTACTAGCTCTTTTAGCTCGGCTTTTGTAGTTGGTTTGTATTTTTTCATCTTTTATCCTTGAAAATTTTTGTAGTTATATCATAAGCATGTGCCTGATCTTGTCCATATAAAAATATTTTGAAAATATTTGGAATTTATATCCGTAAAATACACGAAATAAATTCATCTCGTGTATTTTCTAATTCCTATTTTAAATTCTTTATTTTTCAGCTATTTTATCTTTTAAGCTATTTAAATATGCATTAGCTTCACCTTCACTCCACCCATCGCTACTAAAAGCTAATTGACAATGCTCTAAAATGTAGCGTTTTTTTGATTTTATACAATCATCATGGTGTTTATTTAATTCTATACAATCATCAATGACTTGTTTTTTCATAATGAAAGGCAAATTCCCATAACTTCTATTTATAGAGCTATTTAATAAGCAAAGATTATAAATATTATCTTGATTAGGAAATTCTTCGCTCGTTAATTTTTTATAAGTTTCATCAAAATTATTGTTATTAATAAGCTCTTTTTGTTTTATCTCATTATAAAGCTCGATAAATTTTTCTTTTTGTTTATCATTTAGCTCTTTTTCTCCTGATTGTGGATGGATATGCTCTATGTCGTAGCTGTCATTTTTAAATAAATCAAAGCGAAAATAAGAGTTTTCTATGCCTAAATGGTATTTTATCTCATAGTATAAAAATACCTTTTTTAGCTCTATGGGTTGAAAATAGCTAAGATTTTTTATACCAAAACCATCTAAATATTTGTCAAAATTTTTATTTATATTATTTAAATACTCATCAAAATTTTTATTTATATTATTTAAATACTCATCAAAATTTTTATCACTCCCTTTAAAAACTTTCAAGTCTTCAAAGTATGCTAGATAGCCTATTTTATGATAAGTTTCTTTATCTTTATAAAGCTCTTTTAATTTTTCAAAAAGATTATAAATATAATCAAATTTCGTTTGTTCGTTGGGGAGTTTCGATTGTTCGGTGTATTTTTCATAGATATTTTTATCTTCGTAAATTATCTCAAATAGCACACTCATTCTATTTTTTCGCTCATTATTAGCTATAAAATAATAAAACCTATCATTAGCCAAAACGCTTTCTATCTCGCTCCATTGTTTAGCTAATTTTTGCTTTTCATCTTGGCTTGATAAGGCATTTATCATCTTAGCCTTTATTAGCTCTACTTCTTCTAGTGGGGTTTTATTAGCGTTTAGGTTTAAAAAATAATCTATTTGATTAGCATTAATTTCATGCCAAATTATTTTGATTTTATCTAGCTTTTCATCCAGCTTAAAGTTTTTTAAAATCTCTTTATTTTTTGTATTGTTAAAAAACTCAAAAACTTTTTTCATATAGTAAAAATCTATATTACTAGCACTATCACAAGTATCTAAGCGCTCTAAAAATTCTTTACTTTTAGCTCTAGTTTCATAGCTTATACTATAAGTTTTTTCTATCCCTAAAACCTTAGCCAAGATATAAAATGTAGTTAACCTTTGCTGTCCGTCTATCACTTCGTATTTATTATCGCCCTTATTTGCCACTACGATAGGTTGCATACAATAATAATCGCTATCTTTTAAACTTTTACTAAAAAACTCATTCAAATCATCCAGCAATGCCCCAGCCTCAAGCCTTCCCCATCTATACCCACGCTGATAACTTGGGATAAAAAAGTCATATTTATTATCTAAAAGCTCTTCTATACTTACCAAACCACTCATTTTATCTCCGTATCACCTGTGCTTGTGCGTTGTTTGTTTTTCATATAAATTACTTTTTTTTCTTCATTTATATAAAACATCCCATAACGCTCTTCTTTAAAATCTACTTTTTCAATAATTGTTGTGCTGATTAAATCTTCTTTTGAATATTCCCTGTATTGTTCATTCTTAGAAAAGAAATTATTGATTTGCTTTTTTAACTCACCAACATTAGTATCACCATCTCCATCTTCGCGATTAATAAAAAGAATATTTAGCATAAGATTTTCAACTATATCATATTCATTTTTACCATATCCTACACAATACCTTATATCCATATATTTTCTTTTTAAATCTGCATATTTTAAAAGCTTTTTTAAAAATTTTTTCTTAGTATCTTTATCTGCATTTTCTACTTCTTTAATCCTTTCATATACTTGCTTGTAATCACATTTTTCTAAAAGACTAACATCAGCATAAAAATACTTATGCTTTTCAAGTAGGTAAAAATAAGGATTATCGCTTGGTAATTCTAGTTTTTTTTCTGAATTAAAAAATTCTTTTACTTTTGTAGTAATATCACATTTTGAAATAATAAAACCATTATCAAACCATATTTTACCTAGAGATTGAATTTGGTTATTTAATTCTCTTGCATAGATTTTAAAGCTTTCACAATCTATATTACCATCAGCTACACACTGTATATAAAAAAATAAAATCCACTTAATTCTATTAGGGTCATTTTGTTTATTTAAACTTTTGTCTAACAATAACTCCTTAAAAAAGTGCTTATTTTTAGCAAGTCTATCAAGACTTATTCTAGTATCTAGCACATTTGAAAATACATCTTCTGTTGTGTGAAAATGATCTTCGTACCTAGCAAGTGCGGTTTCAAAGCTATCAATATACGAAAAGATAATTCTCATAATGTTTTCATCATATTTTCTATATTCATTCTTTTTATTAATCTTTTTTAAAAGTAACAAATGCTCTACTATAAAATCATAAAATCTTAAAAATGCTTTTTCATGATCTTCTTTAAAATACTTAAAAAATACTTCGCTCCAAGCATTATCTATTTTGTTAGCAAATTCTATTTTTAAGTCATCTTTTAAATAATTTAAAAGCTCAGCTCTAAAAATATCAAACTCACTTAAAGCCTTGCCCCTTGCATTTAGCTTGATATATAGCTCATCGCTTAAGTTAAAATCATCTAAGATTACTAAATCTAGGGTGATATTGCTTAGGTTTTTTGGATTTATTTCTTTTTTTAAGATTTCATCTTTTGCTTTATTTATAGCTTTTATATGTGGGTGGATACCCTTTGCGATTTCATCATTTTCTAAATGATTTTCTAAATTAGGTTCGCTTGTATTCTCAATCTCATTTTCATAACAAAGCTTATTTTCATCACAAACTAAACATAGTGTGCTAAGCCTTTGCTGTCCATCAATAGGATAAAAGATTTTTTCTCCATTTATCTCATCTTCTCTTCCATAAATTAGCCCTAAATGTAGCTTTTCATCACCTTCTAAAGCATTTTTGATTTCAGTTAAAAAATCATCGTATTTTTTATGATTTGACTGCACGAAATCCCTTTGTAATAAAGGGATTTTTACTTGATTATATGTGTCAAAAAAATCTTCTAAAGTCATCTTGCCATTTTCACTCACCTCTACTCCTTGCTAATCGCTATTATCTTTAAATCACTTTTAGGATCACAATGAGTATTAACATATATTTCATTATTATCATCTTGCAATCTTTCTTGAAATTCTAAGAGTTCAAACATTCCTAAATCATCGTTATGTATGATATGTAGTATCGTTGGGGTGCAAAAGCCTTGTATTTCATCAAAACTCTTATATATCCTAACCTTGCCACCATCTTTACATACCATACAAATCTCATCTAAAAGGTTTATAATCTCGTTTGTTGGTTGGTATTCTTCTTCAGTAGCCATTTCATCTTTTATGCTTTCTACTAGCTCTCGTGCTGTTTCATAACCTATGTCTAATTCTCTTTGCACATACGCTATGCTTGGGTTTTTTGCATAAAGTTCTTTTACTTTATCTATCATCTTATCTCCTTTTTATTAAATTTGTTTTTATAATACAATTTATTAACTATCATTTTATCTCCTTAAAAACTATCATTTTAAACCCTTTTGCTCTTGAATCTGTATAAATCTCAAAAGTTAATTTTGATGGGATGCTATCTCCCCCGTAATAGCCTAAAAATTCCCTATATTCACTACCCCTAAAATTCCCACAAAACCTTACTATCCTAACATCTCTTGGGACAAACTTATAAAACTTTTTATACTCACTAATCTTTAAAGTCTTATATTTACAAATTTGCTCATAAAACTCATCGCAATACTCATCATTATAAAAAATCTCTTCAAGCACCCTACTATCACCCTTGCAAACAAAATCGTATTTATTAGCACTTATGATATGCAAAATCCCATCACCCCTTGGGCTAAGATTTTTTACCTTTTTTAGTATTTTTCTAGCTTTTATATCTAAAAAGTTTTTATACTCTAAATGATGAAGGATGGTATTTGCTCTAGCTATATCAATGTCAAGCTTAAGACTTAGATACCTTGCGTCTATCAAGCCACCTTTATGTAAAAGCTTCTTTGCCTTGTCATAAAGCTCATCTTTAGGTAGCAAATCCTCACCAAATCTTATAAAGCTTCTAGCGCCCCGACGATTTACCACCCAAGCTCTATAAATCTTATCATTTGTGTCACATAACTCTTCAAAAACATCAAAAATTCCCCTATCATAAACCACATCTATAAGCTTACGAGAGCTAGTTTTTGTGACCTTGCATTCTGCATTAAGCCTTATTAAAGGCTTAGTAAAAACCACGCTTGAGTTTGTATGAATATCTCTTAAAGAATATAAATCGCTAGAAAATATAACTCTAGGATGTTTTAGACTAAGACAACCCATAAACATTTCATCAGCATTCTCAACGCCTTTTAAATCAAGCTTATTTATATACCTTAAATTAGTGCAGTTTTTAAACATTCTTTTAGTGTTTCTTAGATAATTTGAAAAACAATGTGGCTTTTTTGTGATATTCATATCAAGGCTTGCAAGGTTTTTGCACCCGTGAAACATACCTTCAGCACTTTGAAGCTTATTAAATACTAGCTTAGGAAGGCTTTTTAGATTTATGGCGTTATTAAACATATATGAGGTATCTCTAACTTGTCTTAACTCCCAAGATTTTAAGCCACTAAAATCACTCCTAGTGCTACCATCAAAAACAAAACTCAAATTAATTATCCTAGAAGTATCAATAAGGCTTAAATCATCTATGCAAAACACCAAAAGTTTTAGCTCAAATCTGTTTTTAGGCTGATATTTTTCGCCGTTTTTTCTAATGTTTGCGTGGCGAAATAAAAAATCTTTGTATGATTTATGGCTATGGCGATAGATATCAAAAAATGGGCTTTCGCTAAGCTTTTTGAGATTTAGGTTTTTAAGCTCTAAATTATCATAATCCATATCCACCCCAACCATAAAAAACCTAAACTCCTCACAACTTTTCATATCAAGGCTGATTTTAGTGGTGATTTTACCCATGCCATCTAGAGCTAGATTTGTTTGATTGAAAATATAAGAAAAATCCTTGCATTTGCTAGTATTTAGGCAAATTTCATTTGTCAAGATGGCGTTTTCAAACATACCTTGAACGCTTAAAACATTGCTAAAATCCCAGTGATTTATATCAGCTAAATCAGCTCTTTTGCTGTCTTTAAAAAGATAGCTCATATCTGTAATGGCACTTGTGTCGATTAGCTTTAAATCAATTTTATGATTTTTTACAAGTTTTAATAATTCAGCCTTATCCTTTGAAAAATACTTTTTCATACAAACTCCTTAAATATTTTATGAAGTTATAGCATAAAAGTAGTCCTGATTATGTCCATATGTGATTTTTTTAAAAAAAATTTAGGAATTTTATAAATTAAAATTCCTAAATGAAATTATTTTAAGTATTTTAAACATACTCCTGAATAAAATGCAGCGGCATTAACTAAAGTATCATCATCATAAATATATCTAGGGTCGTGTAGATAATAGTCATTCTTATTTAAAATAAAGGCATAAGCACCTTTGCAATGCTCTAGCATAAAAGAAAAATCTTCGCTACCCATTAATGGCTCGTGAAATTCATCACAATTTTGCTCTCCAAATAATTCACAAGCTACACCAAAAGCTAATTTTTGCGCTTCATCATCATTAATTGTAGCTGCTCCTATTTGAATAAATTCAAGCTCAACTTTTACCTTAAAAAGTAACTCGCAAGATTTAGCAATATTGTTTAATTGCTCTATTATCGTATTTCTATCATTATTATTAAAGGTTCTAATATTAGCAAGTAATAATGCCTTATCTTGTAAGATATTAAAGCTAGTTTCATTTCCACTTAGAGCTGCTCCAAATGTTATAACAGCTTGATTTTTAGCCGCTATATTTCTAGCAGTTATAAATCCCGCTTGGGTTATAAAATGAGCCATCGCACCCATTACATCACTAGCTTTTTCAGGAGCACTACCATGCCCACCAACTCCACTAATATTTACCCTAAGTGCGTCAGCTCCTGCCATCATAGCCCCACGCTTAAGACAAAATAATTTATTAGTTTTACTTGGGATATTGTGATAACCAAATATAAAATCACTCTTAAATCTAGTAAATAAATTATCATCAATCATAGCTTTAGCACCGCCTCTACCTTCTTCAGCAGGTTGAAAGACAAAATTAATAGTGCCATCAAATTCACTCTTACTTAAATATTTAGCCGCTAATAATAAACTCGCCGTATGTCCATCATGCCCACAAGCGTGCATTAAACCTTCGTTCTTAGAAGCATAGCTTACTCCACTAGCTTCGTTTATTACAAGTGCATCCATATCAGCTCTTAAAGCTATGCTTTTATTTGAATTACCTTTCTTTAAAACCCCAACAACTCCTGTTACGCCTATATTTTCATAAACTTCTATGCCAAATTCTCTTAATTTGTTCGCAACTAACTTTGCTGTTTTAAATTCTTTTAATCCTAGTTCAGGATTTTCGTGAATACATTTTCTAATCTCTATAAACTCGCTTGAGAGTTTTTTAATCTCTTCTATCATTTTAACTCCTTTTTCATTTCTTTAAATTCTTGTGCCAAAAACTTCGCTGTATAGCTTTTATCAGCGTATTTTTTAGCAAGTTCTAATGGATTACCTGTCGCAATTATCTTACCACCTCTAAAACCGCCTTCAGGACCCATATCTATAATATAATCAGCGTTTTTGATTAAATCCAAATTATGCTCAATTACAAAAACACTATTTCCAGCATCTACTAAATGCTGCAACACTTTTACTAATTTTTGCGTATCTGCAAAATGAAGCCCAGTAGTTGGTTCATCAAGTAAATAAAGTGTATTTCCTGTATCACTTCTACTTAATTCTTTAGAGATTTTTATCCTTTGAGCTTCCCCACCACTTAAGGTTGTAGCGTTTTGACCTAAGGTTATATAATCAAGCCCTACATCCATTAAGGTCTTTAATTTTTGCTTAATCTTAGGGTGTTTTGCAAAAAACTCATAAGCTTCTGCTACACTCATTTCTAAAACATCAGCTATATTTTTGTCTTTATATTTAATCTCTAGTGTTTGATGGTTGTATCTTTTACCCCCACAAGCATCACAAGTAATATTTACATCAGGTAAAAAGTGCATAGAGATTTTAAGCTCACCTTCTCCGCTACATTTTTCACACCTTCCACCTGCAACATTGAAGCTAAAGCGACCGATTTTATATCCTCTAATCTGTGCTTCAGGAACATTAGCAAATAAATTCCTAATCTCATCCATAAGCCCTGTATATGTTGCTGGATTGCTTCTTGGAGTTTTTCCTATTGGACTTTGATCTAGGAAAATTACTTTGTCTAATTTATCAAGACCTTTATATGTAATATCATTAATTACTGCTTTTGCTCTATTTAGATTTGCTCTTGCAATTGGTAGAAGTGAATGCAGCATTAATGAGCTTTTACCACTACCACTTACTCCTGTTACACAAACTAAATTCCTAAGTGGGAATTTCACACTTAAATCCTTTATATTGTTTTGATTAATTCCGCTTAATTCTAAATATTCATCACTCTTTCTAGCCTTATAAAGGTCTATGTCTTTTTTACGATTTATATACAATGCAGTTTCGCATTTGCTTTTAAGCAATTCTTTATAAGTGCCATTAAAGATAATCTCCCCACCACTAGTTCCAGCCCTAGGTCCAATCTCAACGATTACATCAGCACTCTCAATTGTCTTTCTATCGTGCTCTACTACTATTAGGGTATTTCCTTTAGCTTGCAAGCTTTTTAGAGTATTTATTAGTTTTTGCGTATCTCTTTCGTGAAGACCTATGCTAGGCTCATCTAATACATATAAAACCCCGCTTAATCCACTTCCAATTTGAGAAGCAATCCTAATTCTTTGAGCTTCTCCACCACTAATTGTCCTTGCATCTCTACCTAGTGTTAAATACCCCAAGCCAACATCATTTAAGAAAAATAATCTTTCATTAATTTCTTTAATAATAGGATAAGATATTTCATAATCTTGCTTATTTAAATTATTAAAATTCTCTATTTTAAAAAATTCGCAAATCTCTTCAATAGGTGTGCTAATAACTTCTGCTATGCTTTTGCCATTTACTAACACAGCTAAGCTTTGTTCGTTTAACCTAAAGCCTTTACAAGATGGACAGGTTTTTTCTGTTATGTATTCGTTAAAATCTTTATCATCTTTTAAGATTTCATAACTTATCTTAATAGCTCCATCAAAAGTTTTTTTGATATTATGTTTATTCCATAAAAAGCTAAATTCCGTAGCACTTCCGTATAAAATAAGCTTTTTTTGATATTCACTTAATTCTTCATAAGGCTTATTTGTAGGGATTTTTTCTGCTTCACAAAATGCTAAAAGTAACTTTGAATAATAACTTTTATTAAAGCCCATCATAGTGCGAACTGCACCATCTTCTATGCTTCTTTCATAATTTATGATTTTTTCTTGGTCAATACTCATTCTAATGCCTAAACCATCACATAAAGAACAAGCTCCTTTAGGACTATTAAATGAAAAGCTTAAAGGCTCAAGTTTATTAAATGAAATTTTACATTTAAAACAAGCATTATGAAGCGAATAATGAATATTTTTATTACTTTCTAATAATTCTAACTCACACTCACCATAACTTAAACTTAAAGCTTTTTCAACAGCTTGAGCTAAACGACTTTTATTATCATCACTAATTCTTAGCCTATCAACTACTAATTTAATAGTATGCTTTTTAGTTTTAGCTAATTCTATTGGCTCATCTAGTCGTGTTAGTGTGCCGTTTATTAAAATATTTATAAAACCTTGAGCTTTTAGGCTTTCAAGAAGTGGTGCGAATGTGCCTTTTTTTTCTTTAACTAAAGGAGCTAAAATCATTGCCTTTTCGCTAAATTTTGCCATTTCGTTTATTATATCTTCTGTATCCATTTTATTGATTTTTTCTCCACATTTATGACAATGCTGAACTCCAATTTTTGAATACAAAAGTCTTAAATAATCATATATTTCAGTAATTGTTCCAACGGTTGAGCGTGGGTTTTTGCTAGTTGATTTTTGATCAATTGCAATAGCAGGGGTTAAGCCTTCTATTTTTTCTACATTTGGTTTTCTAAATTTATCTAAAAATTGCCTAGCATAAGCACTAAGGCTTTCTATATAACGGCGTTGTCCTTCTGCATAAAGCGTATCAAAAGCTAAAGTAGATTTTCCACTACCACTAAGCCCTGTAAAAACTATTAATTTATTTTTAGGTAGTGTTAGGCTTATATTTTTTAAGTTATTTTCACTTGCGTTTATAACTTGAATTTCATTATTCATTAAATACTCCGTGTTGTTTTAGAACTTCTATTATTGATAAGGTCAATACAAACAATAAAAATCCTATGAAAAGTTTTTTTTGCGTATTATTGCTAATTTTATGAAACAGCCAATTACCAACCCAAACTCCAGGCAAACTTGAAATAGCAATTATTGCACCAGCAGTATAATCAACATGATTTGTAATTGCCATAGAAATAAAAGCAGCACTTCCAGCAAAAGCTACAAAAAGACCACTAAATGAAGCAGCTTTTTTGATATTAAAATTACAAATTGCAACTAAAGCAGGCGTGAGTAATGCTCCGCCACCTATCCCACCACTTGTAGCAATTGCACCTATTATTAAACCTACGAAAAATTGTAATAATTTTGAATTCTTTTCAGGTTCAACTGGATTTGCAGGAGTAAAATAAAGTTTAACAATAGCCCAAATAATTAAAAAACAAATAATATAAGCAATCATTAAATTGCTTGCAAATTTCATAATAAAACCAACGCTAAAACCACCAACTAAACCACCTAAAGCAGGATATAAAGCATTTTTTACTTGCAATGTGCCTTTTTTATAATTTAAATACGAATTATAAAAAGATGAAAAAACCATTTGCATAACGCTAATTCCAACAGCAATCTTAGGCGAATACCCAACAAAAGTTGTCATAATAGGCACAACAGCAGTTCCGCCACCTATTGCAAAAAGTCCTGCAGTAAAACCAACTAAAAGCCCATCTAAAATAAAAATAATATAAGTAAGTAATGTATATTCTTCTATCATAAAAAACTCCTAAGGCGTAATCTTAATTAACTTAGCTTACACTTTTCTTTCTTATAATAATTAAAACTTATTTAAGGAAAGATTAATGCTTGATACAATTGATTATTCAGTTAAACATTTTTTTAAACATATTTTAAGAAGTAAATTAGAAACCACAAATTCTTTAGATGAAGCTGAATATTATGGTGCTAGTATTTGTTTAGGAGATAATGTAAAAGAATTATTTTGTTATTTAATATTTAAAAAAGAAAGCTTACAAGCTCTTGCTTCAAGATTATTAGGCGATGATGATAAGATGAGTGAAGATGATTATTGTGATTTATGCAAAGAAGTAGCAAATCAAATCATAGGCTATGCAAAAAGATTATTAGCTGATGCTTATGATGATTATTCAATTAGTGTGCCTGAATATTTAGGAAGGGTAAGTGATTTTAAATTAGGCTTTACTCACGAGTTTTTTTATAAATTAGAAAATAATACCTTTTGCGTTGGTATAGTAGAGAAGAAAAAATAATGCAAACACAAGAGCAACCTACTAGAATTCTAAATGCAACTTATGAAGAATTGCTAGATGTTAGCGTAGATTTTATAAGTGAGTTAGGAACTACACAACTTAGCGTTAGAGAATTTTTAGAACTTGGAATTGGCTCTGTTATTGATTTAGAAAAACCAGCAGGTGAGAGTGTAGAACTTTATGTAAATAATAGAATTTTTGGTAAAGGCGAAGTAATGGTTTATGAAAGAAATTTAGCAATTCGTATTAATGAAATACTAAGCTCAAAAACCGTTATTCAATATTTTAAAAAAGAGTTGTGATGAAAAAAATAATCTTACTACTAATTAGTTTAAATCTTTTTGCGAACAATATCATAAATTATAATATTTATAAAAGAGATGATAGGATTGATGTTATGCTAAGCTTTGATTCTCCATATAACGCAAAAGATGGAGATATTAGAATATTAAGTGGAAGCGATTATGTAGGCGTAGTATTAAATAATGTTAAAATTTCTGAAAGAAATTCTCAAATATTAAATATGCCTTACGCAGAACAATTATTAATGTATCCATTAGGCGAAAGCACGGTTTTAGAATTTAAAACAAAAGAAAAAATAAATGTCATTCCTGCACTTACAAAAGATGATGGTTTTGGGCTTAGAATTAGAGTTATGCCAAAAACCACAAACCAAGTGCAAAATAATGAAATAAAATATGCAGAAGATAATAATATAGATAGTAAATTGTATTCAATGATAGGTGTTTTAGCAATATTAGTTTTAGTATTAATATTTGTAAAAAGACAACTTGCAAAAAAAGGAAAAATATCTAATTTAAATTCTAAGCAAAAAGTTGCTAGTTTTTTAAATATTAATGAAAATCAAGCCGTAGTAATTTGTGAAAAACAACTTGATAAAGATAACAAATTCATAGTTATTGATTATGAAAATTCAAGATACAAATTAATAATAGGAAATACAAATATTTGGCTTGATGCACCTAATCAAACTGAAGAGAATTTTGAAAATTATTTTGAAGAAAACAAACAAAAATTACAAAATATGATAAAGCAAAATGCTCTTAATTCATATAAAGAAAAAATAAGTAAAATATAAGGAGTTAAAATGAGAAATAGAAATAAAAAAACAAAAATAACAATATTTTTTTCAATAATTATAGTTGTTGTATTGGCAAGTTTTATTGCTTTTTCAAATACTTTTGAAAGAATTGCTCCTAATATTTCTTTAGACAACAACCAAGAAGATACAATTTATTGGAATGCTAGAGATAAAATAAATTTAAAAGTTGAAGATAATTTAGGACTAAAAAATTTAAAAGTTGAATTTAGTAAAGATAACGAAGAAACAAAAAATATATTAATAAATAAAACTTTAAATGGCAAAGAATTTAATGTTGAATTAGACCTTCCAAAACCAAAATTTAATGAAAAATTAGATAAATACACAATATATATTAAAGCTAATGATAAAAGTTTGTGGAATTGGTTTGGTGGAAATGTAAGCGAAAAAATAATTAATGTTATAGTAGATAATAAAAAACCTCAAGTAAGCGTAATAGCTAATTCATATAATATAACTCAAGGCGGTGCTGCTAGCGTTGTATTTTACGCACAAGATGATAATCTAACTGATTTATATATAGAAGTTAATAATAGAATTTTCAAAGTAGCTCCTTTTATGAAAGATGATTATTACATAGCTTTAATTGCTTGGGACTTAAGAGATGGAGATGAATTTGAAGCTAGAATTGTTGCAAAAGATAAAGCGAATAATATCATTAAAGAAAGAATTCCATATTATTACTCAAATAAAAAATATAGAGTTTCACATATTGAAGTAGGAGATGCTTTCATTGATGGTAAAATTAGAGATTTGTATGAAGCAAATTCTGATAATTCTTTAAGCGATAGAGCTTTAATATTTGACTTTGTGAATGCAAAATTAAGACAAGAAAATGAAAAATTAATTCATAAAGTTACACAAGTAGTAAGCAATGAATTAGTAACTGATTTTAAGCTAAATGCGTTTTTACCACTAAAAAATGGTATGAAAGTTGCAGATTTTGGCGACCATAGATATTACAAATATAATGGAAATCAAATTAGTGAAAGCTATCATATGGGACTTGATTTAGCAAGTACAAAAATGGCACCTATTGTGTTAGGAAATGATGGTAAAATAGTTTTCGCACAAGATAATGGAATTTATGGATTGAATTTAATAATTGATCATGGTTTAGGTCTTTATACTTTATATGGACACTGCACTAAAAAAAATGTAGAAATTGGCGATATAGTTAATGCTAAAAGCACTATAGCTAATACAGGAACAAGTGGTTTAGCATTAGGGGATCATTTACATTTTGGTGTTTTGGTTCAAGGTGTTGAGGTAAGACCAGAAGAGTGGATGGATACTAAGTGGCTTAATGATAATATATTTGGAATTATCAAAAAAGCAAAAGAAGTTATAAACAAAAAATAAGGGAAAAAAATGTTACAAACTACAATAGCTAAAGAAGTAACAAATGTTGGAATTGGACTACATAAAGGTAGTGCTATTAAGATAAAATTTAGCCCACTAGGTGCTAATAGTGGAGTGGTATTTCATAGAACAGATATTAATAAATTTTACGAAGCAAATTATAAAAGCGTAATCAACACTCAAATGGCTACGGTAATTGGAGATAAAGATGGTTATATATCTACAATTGAGCATTTAATGAGTGCTGTTAGCTCTTATGGAATTGATAATTTATTAATAAGTATTGATGCAAATGAAGCACCTGTTTTAGATGGTTCAGCAGCTGGTTTTTGTGCTATGCTTGATGAAGCAGGTATTAAACAACTTGACGCTAAAAAACAAATATTTGTTGTTAAAAAAGAAATAAAAGTTCAAGAAGGAGATAAATTTGCAAGTCTTAGTCCTACAAATGCTCCTACTTATGATTTTACTATAAACTTTAAGCACCCATCAATTAATACTCAAAACTATATTTACAAGGCTAATAAACAAAATTTCATAAATGAAATTGCAAGTGCTAGGACTTTTGGGTTTTTAAAAGATGTTGAGTATTTAAAATCAAAAGGATTAGCATTAGGTGGTAGTTTAGAAAACGCTGTTGTTTTAGATGATAATGGCATATTAAATCCTGAAGGATTAAGATTTAGCAATGAATTTGTAAGACATAAAATCCTTGATGCGATTGGTGATTTATATATGTTAGGTAAAGCAACTTTTGCTAACTATAAAGCTTACGCAAGTAGCCATGATTTAAATCATAAACTAACTCTTGAATTGCTAAACAATCCAAATTCTTATGAATTAGTAACTCTTAGTGATGATACAAACAAAGATTTATTAAAGGCATTCACATTAAACTTTTAGTAGTGCCTATGGCAAATCTCATTGGAATATATGATGATAATAATTTGTTAAAAGAAGAAATCAAAATCATAAATAAAACCAGTGAAGATTTGCCAAAAATTATGCAAGAGCTATTAAATAAATATAATTTTAGCGAATTAGCCTATGCTAATGGACCAGGCTCATATATGTCTTTAAAAATTGTTTATGTATTTTTAAGCACAATTGCCCTTGTTAAAAACATACCATTAAAAGCAATTAGTGGTTTTACATTTACAAAGAATAACTTAATAAAAGCTAATAACAACTTATATTTTACCCTTGCTGATGATAAAATCAAATTAATTAAAAATGATAATTTTAAAGATGAGTTTTTTATACCAAATGAGTATAATTTCAAATTCTTAGAAAGTAATTTGCCAAATTATTTTTTACCTGCTATTTAGGAATATAAATGAGAAACGAAATATGTTTAAAATCACCTGCTACTAGTGCGAATTTAGGTGCTGGATTTGATTGTTTAGGACTTGCTTTAGACTTTTATAATGAAACAATAATTAAAAGAAATAATTTTTTTAAAATATCTATTAAGGGTGAAGGTGAAGATAATCCTTATCTTAAAAAACATAATTTATTTATTACCATTTTTAATGAAACTTACATAAAGCTAACTGGTAAAAAAGACTTATTTAGCTTTAATTTCATAAACAATATTCCTTTAAGTCGTGGATTGGGTAGTTCTAGCTCTATAATTGTAGGAGCAATTGCTAGTGCTTATTATCTAGCAGGACTTGAAGTTAATAAAGATACCATATTAAACAACGCCTTAATATACGAAAATCATCCTGATAATATTAGCCCTGCGGCACTTGGTGGATTTGTTTGTTCAGTAGTTGATAAGGATAATGTAAAATATATAAAAACTGATATTTCTAGTGATGTTAAAGCAGTAGTTTGTATCCCAAATAAACAAATCTCAACAAATGTTAGTCGTTCGGCTTTACCTAAGCATTTAAGCCTTACTGATACTAGCTTTAATATAAGTAGAAGCTCACTTACAACTGCAGCTTTTATGAGTAAAAATTATGAAATGTTAAAGATTGCAAGTTTTGACAAACTTCACGAAAATCGTAGAATGAAAGCTGTTCCTGAATTATTTAAAGTGCGTGAATTGGCTCGTAAAAATGGTGCATTAATGAGTAATTTAAGTGGTTCTGGTTCAACATTTTTTAATCTATGCTATAAAGATGATGCAAACAAACTAAAAACCATACTAGAAAATAATTTTCCTAATATGAAAGTATTAGAGCTTAATTTCAATAATCAAGGAATAATAATAAGCTAATTTTGCTTATTTAAATATTCCTTAGCTTTATATAAAATATCCTTATCTAAAACCTCATCAAAATACTTAAAACTAATTCCGTGCTGAACATCTCCATCTATTAAATCCCCGCTTTTTCGGTTTTCTAAGTCAATTTCGGCTATTTTAAATCCATCTAAGGTATTAGCAAATTTAATCAATCTATCACTAAATTCAAACTTGCTAAGCAAATAACAATAGCTCTTAACCCCATTTCTTCCTACTCTTCCACGAAGTTGATGAAGGGTAGATAAGCCGTATCGCTCTGGTGCAACGATTACAATTATACTTAATCTTGGCAGTGAAATTCCAACTTCTACGATAGTAGTGCTTAGTAATACATTTCCATTTTCAGCAAATTGCAATAATATATTATCCTTTTCTTTATCCTTGCCGTGAGTGTAATAAACTTTATCAAAATTCTTCTCATAAAAGCTAATAACACTCTCAAGTGGTTTATAAGATGAGCTTTTACTTTCTTCTATTAAAGGATAGACTATTATTGCTTGATGATTTTGTTTATTTTCGCTTTTTATGTGATTAAATAATTCATTGCTATTTGCTATTGTGATTAGTTTTGTTTCTATTTCTTTTTTAAATGGTAGTTCTTTTATAAAAGAATAGCTGTAAATATCACTATGAATTAATGCAGTTGTCCTTGGTATTGGCGTAGCTGAAAACTCTATATAATGCGGATTTTCTTTATCATTTGTAGCTAAATCTTTAAGCTTCATTCTTTGCTTAGCCCCAAATCGTTGTTGCTCATCAACCATAACTAAAGTAGCATCATCTAAACTAGCCCACAAAAGTGCGTGAGTGCCTATTACAAAATTTGCTTCTTTTAATTCATCTTGCATTAATTTAGTCTTGCTAGATACAAAATGCAATATCTTTAAAAACCCTGGCAAAAGTCTTTTAGCTTCATTATAAAGTTGTTGGGCTAAAACGCTTGTTGGTGCCATTAAAACCACTTTTTTAGGATAGCACATAAGCGCTGCTGCAAAAATCACTAAGCTTTTTCCACAACCAACATCTCCCATTACTATTCTAATTTTATGATGAATACTTTCAAGGTCATTTTTAATATCATTTATCGCATTTATCTGGTCGCTTGTCGGCTTAAAAGGTAGAGATTTTAGCCATTTGTTTATATCAAAAGTTTTAATTTTTTTGTATAAAGTATCGTTTTTATAAGTTTCGTTAAGTCTTTTTATGTGATGATAAATTTCAACAAATTTTAAGCATTCGTTTAATTCTTTTGAATTAAGCAATTTCATTGCTTCTTGGCTATTTTCTTTCATAATTAATAGCAATTTTATATGCTCATCTAATAAATTAAATTCTTTTAAAGCTTCATAAGTTAAATATTTATTTTTTATCTTACAAATCTCTTTATCACTTACACCTTTTATCAAATAATTAGCAGTGATTTCTCCACTATCTTTAATGATTTTTGGATTAATAAATTGCAAAAGCCCTGCAAAATCGCCTAATTTCCCATAAATAATTAGCTCTTTATTTATAGCAAAAAGTGCATTATGAAAAGGTCTTAGATTAAATATAGTAATAGTGCATTCACACTCCCAATTATATGAATACGCAATTATACTAAGCCTTTTGCCAGGTAGTTGTTTTTTAGATTTTATTATAACTTTTGTGCAATTTAGCTCATTTAATATAGGCTCATTATTTAATCTTAAATCATCAAATTTTTTAGGCATTAAAAGAGCTAATTCAACTATATCTTTACAAGATAATTTTTCTAAATCCTTATTCATTATTACCTATTACATAAAAACTAAGCTCGGTAATACTTTTTTGATTTTTTAAAAAATCATTACAAGTTTTAAGCTCTAAATCTTTAATTATCTTTGTAATTTCTCTTAATTCGCCTTGTTTTAAATCACTAAAACACTCGCTATTTGCAATGCTATGACGATTTTGAGTGGTTGAGTATTTTAAAATCTCACTACCTACTAAAAAATCTTTAGCCTTTTTAAACTCATCTTCACTTATTCCAAATTCTACTAATTTTTTAAACTCTTCTTGAACTATTTTTATAGCTTCTTTTTTGCTTTCATTTTTTGTTTGTAAATAGCCTGAAATAAGATAATTTTTCTTAAACGCTACTAAAAACGCAAAAGCCGAATAAGCTAAGCCCCTTTTTACTCTGATTTCTTCGGTAATTCTTGAGCCAAATCCACCGCCTAAAACATAAATAGCAAGACTTATAATAGCTCTTTCATAAATGCTTTTAATCTCTACACTGCTTATAAACCTAACAAAAGCTTGTGATATTTCTTTGCTTTCTTCTTTATAAAAACTCTCATTTATTTTTAATTTTTCATAAGAACTTTGCTTATTGTTTAAAAGTTTTTTAACCTTACTAATATCATCTAAATTTGCACTAATTACTATCTTATTTGCTTGATTTTTAAGGTTTAAAATATAGTTTTTAAATTCTTTTTCATCTAAAGCTTCAAAATCGCCAAATTTATCATTCTTAAAATCATTTTTAAAATAATTCTCATATAATTTCATCTTTGCTAAATTATCGTAATCTTGAATATGGATTAAAAAATAATTTTTTATTTTGTTTTTGATTAATTCAAAATTAGTAATTTCGGTATTTAAAAGCATATTATTAAAAGCATTTAAGCAATTATCAAGCTCTTTTTTAAGACAAACTATATCAAATGTAAAATCAAAATAATTAGCACTAGCACTAATATTAATTGCACTTTGCTCTAATTTTATATAAAACTCATCATCTAAACTCTCATTGTAAAAAAACTCAGCTGCCATAGCATTAGCATTATAAAAAATCCTTCCGTAATTAGGATAGCTAATACTAATATATACTAAATCATCATTGGTTTTTAAATGCACAAAATTATTCATTGTAGTATTCCAAAATATTATATGCTGTATCTCTTTTAGCTGGATTTTCGCCTAAATCACGGATTAATTCTATCATTTGCTGTTCATTCATTCTATATTTTGCACCTGCAGCTGCAACAACATTTTCTTCCATCATAGTCGAGCCTAAGTCATTTGCGCCAAATTTTAATGCGAGTTGCCCTACTGCACTTCCTTGAGTAACCCAAGAGCTTTGAATGTTTGCAAAATTATCTAAATATATTCTAGAAATTGCTAATAATCTTAAATATCTATTAGAACTTGCATTCATTAAATGTGGATTTTCAGCCTTTAATCTAGTGTTTTTACCTTGAAAACTCCATAAAATAAATGCTCTAAAGCCACCTGTTATATCTTGAAGATTTCTTAAATAGTCTAAATGCTCAATTATTTCTTCATCGCTTTCAACATGCCCAAACATCATCGTTGCGCTACTAAGTAAGCCTAATTCATGAGCTTCTTTATGAATTCTTAGCCAAGTAGCAGTATCGCATTTACTAGGTGCTACCATATCTCTTACTCTATCGCTTAAAATCTCTGCACCTGCTCCAGGGATAGAAAATAGCCCACAATCGCTCATTCTTTTTAAGACTTCTTTAGTGCTAATTTTGCTAATTTTTGCAATATATTCAATCTCAACTGCACTAAAGCCGTGAATTGTAATACTAGGATAATTTGTGCTTATATATCTTAATAAATCTTCATACCAAGTAATATCAAGTTTTGGATGCACTCCGCCTTGAAATAATATTTGAGTGCCACCAATTGCTAATAATTCTTCAATCTTTTGTCCGATTTGCTCGTATGTTAAAACATAACTATCGCTATCCTTTGCGTGGCGATAAAAAGCACAGAATTTACAATCAACTAAACAAATATTTGTGTAATTAATATTTCTATCTACTACAAAAGTAGTAAGTTTGCTTGGATGAAGCTTGTTTTTTACTGCATAAGCAATCTGACCTAAAGTTGCTAAATCAGAATTTCTTAATAAATTAAGCGCTTGTTCTTTAGTAATTCTTGGGACTATTCCTTTTGGTGCATAAGGATTTTCCCAATCTTTATGGATATTAAATACTGAAGTTTTATAATTTGTATTTATTTTTTTACTTAATAATGCTGCGTTCATATTGTCCTTACTTTATATAATTTATTAATGAGCCAAGATGCTCTATTCTACATTCAATCTTATCGCCACTTTTTAAAAATTTAGGTGGATTAAAGCCCATTCCAACACCACTTGGAGTGCCTGTGCTAATGATAGTTCCAGCCTTTAAACAGGTGTAATTTGATAATTCTTTTAAGATATAAGGAATATCAAAAATTAATAAATTAGTATTAGAACTTTGTCTTAATTCATCATTTACAAAACATTCTATTTTTAAATTACTTGCTTCTTTTATACTAAGACTTGTATTTATAAAACTACCAAACGGGCAAGAATTAGCTAAACTTTTTCCCATATACCATTGCTTATGTTTGTTTTGAATTGCCCTATCGCTAATATCATTTAAAATGGTATATCCTAAAATATAATCATCAAAATCACTTGTATCATCTAATTTATAAGCGTCTTTTCTAAGTATAAATGCAAGTTCGCATTCATAGTCTAATTTTTCGCCACTAATATCTAAAATATCAAATGGATTAGAAAACTCATTTACTCTTTTTGCAAAATAAACAGCTTCTTCTCTTTTGCCATCAAACTCAATTCCTTTAAATTTATAGCTTTCTTTTGCGTGTTCTAAATAATTTATCCCTAAGCATATAATATCTTGATAAGGAGATTTGATTGGAGATAATAACTTAACTTCGCTAAGCATAAAAGCATCTTCAATCAATTCTAATCTATCAAAATAAGAAGAATAATTTTTAAAATAACCCACCTTATTATTATCGCCTAAATTCCCATGATAAACTACATTATCTTTCATAAATCTAATCAATTTCATACTAACCCCTTTTTACTAGATTTTCTAAAATATATTGCTCTAATTTAGTCTTAGGTATGCTAAGTTCATTTGCTTTATTATAAATTTCAACAACAATTGCGTTGTATTTTTCATATTCAAAATGCGATAAATGTATTTGCCACGCTGCTTTTATTTGTCTAAGACTTGCTATTTTTCTTGTATAAATCTTAAAAATATCAAAACATATAAAAATAGCAGAAGTTACAAATACAGCACTAATTAAACTAAAATGAAAGTCAATTTTTTCAAATAAAAAATGAGTAGCAATAGTTAATGGAGTAAGCACGATTAAACACAATATAAAATATATAAAATAAGTATTAAAATAATTAAACTTAAAATGTAATTTCGCTGGGTCAATTAACATTCCTTCATTATAAAGACTATTTGCTTCTATTAAATCTAAAAATTTTACAGGCTCATTTGAGAATTTAAAAAGCTTATTAATTAGTAATTCTTTCATTTCAATCCTTAAAAATTTCATTATATTTTAACGCTGCTAAATCAAAAAATTCTTTAGCTTTTTCATCTCCTAAAGATTTTTGAACGCACTCTTCAAATTCTGGTAAAAGTTTTAATAATTTATCTTTTAGTTCATCGCTAGGTAAAGTCTTTATGGTATTTAAAACAGATACTAAAGCTAAGGCTTTTTCTTTATCATTTTCAGGCATTAAACTTGCGTATTTATTAAATATTTCTTCTAAATTATCGCACAATAATGCACATTTTTCGTTTTCATTATGAATTAGGCTTAAAACTTCTTCTTGAGTAAAATTAGCTGTATTTTTTTCTTCTTTTCTTACAAAATCTCCATGTTTATCAAGCTCTTTAAAAACCTTTTTTAAAATAGTTACGAAAAACAATACTATAAAAATTATACCTATTACATAAATTCCAACTTCATTCATAGTTTATTTCCTTTTTTAAACACATTATCATAAACACTTAAAGCTACTGCTATAAAAATTATAATAAATGATATTAATTTATGTTGATTTATTGGCTCATTGTATAAAAAAATAGCAACTAAAAAAGAAATTATCGGGCAAATATATTGCATATATGAAAGTAATGTTAAGCTTAATTTTTGTGTAGCATAATTGTATCCTAACATAGGTAGCAAGGTTACAAGCCCACTAAGTGCAAGTAATACTCCTAAATAATCAATATCAAAATGAGCTAAATTCGTTGGGATAGAAAATAAAAATATTAAAGCAAAAGGAGTGATTAATAATGTCTCTAAGAAAAACCCATAAACGCTACTTACATAAACTTTTTTACGAATAATCGTATAAAAATTAACTAAGAGCGCTAAAGTAATTGATAATATAGGTAAAGCTCCTAAAGTAATTACTTCAAATAAACACGCAAAAATCACTAAACTAACACTAATAATTCCTAATTTACTCATATTTTCTTTTAAAAATACTTTTGCAAAAATTATCCCAAATAATGGACTTAAAAAATATCCTAAAGAAGTTTCTAAAATCAAATTCTTTTGAATCATATAAATATAAAGCCCCCAATCTCCACTAATTAAAGCACCACAAATAAAAAGATTAAAAGCCATTTTTAAAGATTTTAATTCTTGTAAGGCTTTTTTAATTTGCCCTATAATTATTAAAAATATTGCTAAAAATATAACCGACCAAACTATCCTATGCGACATTACTATAAAGGCATCTAATGTATCAAGTTGTTTATAAAAAATAGGCACTAAACCCCAAAATACAAAAACAACAAAAGCTACAAAAAATCCATAATTCATAAAAATTTTTCCTTAAAATGTAAAACTTATCTCATATAATCATAATTTACTAAATTAAAAAAAGGAGAAACGATGAATTGGTCGCTAGATTCATATAAAAATTATAAAGCTCTTCAGCAACCAAACTATGAAAACAAGGAAGAATTAGAAAATGTAGTAAATGAATTAAAATCGTATCCACCTTTAATATTTGCTATGGAAGCAAATGAATTAAAAAACGAATTAGCAGCAGTTTGTAAAGGAGATGCGTTTTTATTGCAAGGTGGTGATTGTGCTGAAAGCTTTAATGATTTTAGTGCAAATAATATCCGTGATATGTTTAAATTATTTTTGCAAATGGCATTAGTTTTGCAATTTGGTGGGTCAAAAAAAGTAGTAAAAATAGCTCGTATGGCAGGACAATTTGCAAAGCCTAGAAGCTCTGATTTTGAAAATAAAGATGGTATAAGCTTACCAAGTTATCGTGGAGATATTATAAATGATTGTGAGTTTTGCGAAAGTGCAAGAGTTCCAAAAGCTAAAAAAATGCTAAAAGCTTATATGCAAAGCTCTGCTACGCTTAATTTACTTCGTGCATTTAGTGTAGGTGGACTTGCTGATTTAGCCCAAGTGCATAAATGGAATTTAGGTTTCGTAAGACGCGCTGATATTGATGATAAATATGCACTTTTAACTCAAAGATTAACAGAAGCACTTGATTTTTTTAAGGCTTGTGGAATAACTAGCTTAAATGATGCTAGATTGCACGAAACAAAAATCTACACAAGCCACGAAGCCTTGCTTTTACCTTACGAAGAAGCACTTACTAGAATAGATAGCTTAAGTGGAGCTTATTATGATTGTTCGGCTCATATGCTATGGATTGGCGAGAGAACTCGTGGGCTTGATGATGCTCATGTGCATTTTTTAAGCGGAGTTAAAAATCCAATAGGTGTTAAAATAGGACCTAGTGCTAGTGCTAGTGATATATTAGCCTTAGCTGATAAGCTAAATCCACAAGATGAAGCAGGAAGATTAAATATAATCATTAGAATGGGTGCTAGTAAGATTAAAAATCTTGAAAATATCTTTAAAGAATTAAGCAAAGAACAAAGAAATATAATCTATAGCATAGACCCAATGCACGGCAATACTCAAAGCGTAAATGGCTATAAGACTAGAAAATTTGATGATATTTTAGATGAAGTTAAAAATTTCTGGCATATTGCAAGAGCTAATAATATAATTCCTGGTGGGGTTCATTTTGAAATGACAGGACAAAATGTAACCGAATGTTTAGGCGGAAGCGTAGGAGTTAGCGAAAGCGATTTAGCAAGACGCTATGAGACCCAATGCGATCCTAGATTAAATGCAGACCAAGCATTAGAACTTGCATTTTTAATAGCTGAATTAATGAAGCAAAAATGAAAAACATTGTTTTAATCGGTTTTATGGGCTGCGGTAAAAGCACAACTGCAAGAAGGCTTAGTAAGATTATTAAAAAAGAAGTAGTAGATACTGATAGCATAATAAAACAAAGAACTGGGCTTGAGATTAAAGAGATTTTTGAGCGTTATGGAGAAGAATATTTTAGGAATTTAGAAAAAGAATTAAGAGATGAATTAGCCACAAAAAGTGATTTAATCATCTCTTGTGGCGGTGGTTTTGCTAATTTACAAGATTTAAGAAAATTAGGTTTTGTAGTGTTTTTAGACCTTAGTTTTTACAAAATCGCAACAAGGCTTAAAAACGATACTAAACGCCCATTATTTGATGAAAAGGCGAAATTGCTTTATGATAAAAGAATGCCACTTTATAATAACGCTTGTGATATAAAAGTAAATATTTTAAATCTAAAAGCAAGAGAACTTGCTAAGATTTTAGAATTTTTCTTAGGCACTAATATCACAAATGATGTTAGAAAAGCCTTTATAAAACCTAGTCTAAATAGAAAAATAAATCGCAAAATTAAACCTATAAAAACTGATAAGTTTAAATTAAACCCAATAAGAGCTAATTAACTTAGCTCTTATTATTGCTTCCCCATTTACACATCATATTAAGAATTGGTATTAATGATTTTCCTTTATTGCTTAGACTATATTCAACCTTAGGTGGGATTTGCGGATATTCGGTGCGTATTATTAAATCATCTTGCTCTAATTCTTTTAATGCCTTTGTTAAACTCTTAAAAGAAATTCCAACAAGCATTCTTTTAAGTTCATTGTATCTTATAATCTCATTGATTGATAAAAGATACAAAATACTCATTTTATATTTTCCTGAAATCAGGTTTAGCGTATAATAAATTCCACATTTGTTATAATCATTTTTTCTTTTCATTACTCTCCTTTTGGTTAGTATCTAACAATTTTGTTCGTATTGACTTAAAATAAAGTAAAAATTATAATACAATTTTATTTTTAAACAAGGAGAAATTATGAAAAATGTTTTATTAGTTAATGGTGCTAAGGCTTTTGCTAATGCAGGTGCAAGACTGAATGCAAGTTTGCAACAAGTTGCGTATGATACTTTAGTAGAAAATGGTTTTAATGTAGAACAAACCATAATTGATGATGGATATGATGTATTAGAAGAAGTAGAAAAATATGTAAGAGCTGATATTATAATTTATCAAATTCCAGGATTTTGGATGAATGCACCTTGGATAGTATGGGAATATTTTTCAAAAGTTTTTGGAGCTGCTTTTGGTAAATTATGTGCTAGTGATGGAAGAAGTAGAAGTGATGCTAGTAAAAAATACGGCTCTGGTGGGCTTAGTCAAAATAAAAAATATATGCTATCTTGGACTTGGAATGCACCTAAAGAAGCATTTACCGATAAAGAGCAATTTTTTGGTGGTGTTGGCATTGATGGAGTTAGCTTAAATCTTCATAAAACTCACGAGTTTTTAGGTATGAGTGCACTTAAAACTTTTGCTTGTTATGATGTAGTAAAAGACCCTCAAGTAGAAAAATATTTTAAAGATTATAAAGAACATATCTTAAATGAAATAGTAAAAAAATAATATTTTGGATTTAGGTTTTCTAAATCCAAAATTAAAAAAAATTAAATTTATTTTAAATATTTTTAATAATTTTATAATTTAAATTATAAACAAATAATTTATATATTTTTAAGTTCATATTACCTATAATCAAAATCTTAATCTAAATCAACAAACAAGGAAAAACTATGAAACTATCAACCAAAATTGCATTGTTTTCATTCATTGGAATTTTAATTAATTCTATAGTTTTAGTATCACTTCATAAATACTATGATAACTACTCTGTAAATTACACAAAACATACGGTAGAAGATGAAATCTTAACCGCTAAAAAACAACAGGTTAAAGCCCTAGTAGAAAGCGTTTTAAGGTATTCTGGTGCTATTTATGAAAAGCATAAAAACGATGGCACTTTAAATAATTTTAAGGCTGAATTACAAGAATATTTATCAAAAGTAAGATTTGGTAGAGCAAATAGTTATTACACCGTATTTGATAAAGATGGAAATATATATTACCATCCATCATCATCTTGGATTAATACTAATAAATATAACGAAAACGACGCTAAAGGTATGAAATTCGTCCAAGAAATGATTAAGAGTGCTGATAATAACGATGGTTATGTTAGATATTTTTATGAAGACGCAAATACAAATAAAGTAATGGAAAAATTATCATACACTAGCAAAGATAAAGCAAGCGGTCTTTATTTTATGACTTGGTTATCTTGGGAGACAATTAGCAAAACTTCAATAGAAAAAGTATCAAAAGATACAGAAGAACAAAGCTATAATAATATGATTACTTTTATAATTACTACTGCACTTATAATAGTTGCGATTGTAAGCTTATCAATTATCTTCGTAAAATTCCAAATCACTCGCCCACTAAACAATCTAACAGCTAAATCAAACGAACTTAGCAGTGGAGATGGAGATTTAACTAAAAAGCTAGATGATAAAGGTAATGATGAAATAGCTCAAGCTTGTAAAGCTATTAATATATTCTTAGAAAAAGTAA